>CAYMCT010000251.1:0-2520 GCA_964389075.1 uncultured Lachnospiraceae bacterium | reverse complement strand
TGCCTTACAGCTAATATACGAATTGATGTGGTTCTTTGTGCTCTCCAGATGCAGCTCATCGAAAAATTTAAAAATATAACGATAAATGAACTTGATGATGAGCGTGTTTTAGCGAGGATAACAAAAAGTACAAGTGATGTGGATATTAAACAAGCGGAAATGCTGGAACTGACCAAAGAAATCACACAAATTAAAAAGAGCCTCGAGCATCTCTACAGCGACAGATTGAATGAAATTATCTCACTCGAACAATATATCAGCTACAACAAAATCTACAATGAAAAGATCAATACATTAAGAATAAAAATATCCGAACTGGAAAAAGAAATATCGACAGATACAGCACCTGATTGCGATTCAGTAAAGGAAGCAGTTAAAGAGTTTCTTGCAAAGAAATGTATTGATAGAAAAATCATCGATAATTTGGTGGATAAAATAGAATTTGGCGAAATCAATCCTGAAACAGGAAAGCCTGTGCTTAAAATATTCTGGGAATGGGATTAAAAATTGTACAAAAAACGGTTAACAGATATAGAGGCTGTACCGTTTAACCGTGGATTTTACTCGATTGATATAAAGTATTTCTTCAAGATTACACTCCACGTATTCACCGGTATGGGCAGACCTACCGAAGTGGAAGGCCTTGCTACGTTCAATAAGCGAGTAATTCTGTTCGGTTCTGACGGTAATGCAAAAATTTTCTCATCAAAGTATAAGCAGAACGACTTTGACTCGCAGCTCTGGAAAAAGACAAATATGCCTTATGCCGTTGTAGAGGTAGTAGAACCTATTGCACTTGGTGCAAAGCTTGTTGATATCAGAAATAATCAGAACAACTGCTGTTGCTGTGATGATGATTTCGACCTTGCATCAGTACCTGACAGTGTTTGTAAGATATTTGATGATGCACTGGTAGTAGGAGGGGAGTGCAAGCGGGTTTATGTATCGCTTGGAATCTTCTCAATTGTAAAGATAGAGCGTCGTGTACAGCTGCTTATTCCGAGTTACGATTACTGTGTACCGAACAAGGAGTGTGTAGGTGCAACAGAAGATAATCCGTGTGATTTGTTCGACAGAATAGATTTCCCGCTCGAGGAATTCTATCCGCCTGAACGCTGCACTTTCCTTGAGGACGGTCAGGAAGACCCATCAGTAGGAAAGCCTGACAAGTGCCATAAGTGCAGATGAATCAAGTAAAAAGCCGTATCTGATTTTCAGATACGGCTTTTGGTATATAAATGGTACAGTTTCCGTGAAATTACCGGTTTTGTGTTGAAATAATATTAAGAATATGCTAAAATATAAGTATAAAGTAAAAAGCTTGTCATAAGACAAGCTTAACTCACACAATGTGAAGCCGATAAATCGGCGATTTGAATAAATTTTTATTTGAACTTTATGGTGTGATTTTATATGGTATTGTCAAGGATATTATATGCCTTGGTTTTCTTTGGAACAAAAAGAGGGTTATGCTTATGCACAACCCTCTTTGTATATTTACTTTAATTATTCCTGTTCAGCAAGCTTTGCGAGCTTGTCGTACTTTTCGTTAGCTGTTTTAACGGCGTTGTCGAACAGATTTTCTGCTCTGTCAGGATTTGCGAGAGCAAGTGAGCTGTAACGAACTTCGCCCATGAGGAAGTCCTTATATTCCTTTGTCGGCTTCTTTGAGTCGAGCTGGAATGGGTTCTTGCCTTCTTCGGCAAGTCTTGGGTCGTATCTGAAGCAGTGCCAGTAGCCTGATTCAACTGCTTTCTTTTCCTCTGCCTGTGCAACCGACATACCGCCCTTGATGCCGTGGTTGATACATGGAGCGTATGCGATAATAATTGACGGACCATTGTAGCTTTCGGCTTCTTGAATTGCTTTCAGGCACTGAGCCTGATTGTAACCCATTGCAACCTGTGCAACGTATACATAGCCGTAACTCATAGCGATTGCCGCTAAATCCTTTTTCTTAACTTCCTTACCTGCGGCAGCAAATTTAGCTATAGCACCTGTAGGTGTTGCCTTTGATGACTGACCGCCTGTATTTGAGTAAACCTCTGTATCGAATACGAGAATATTAATGTCGTTACCTGATGCAATTGCGTGGTCAAGACCACCAAAGCCAATGTCATAAGCCCAACCGTCACCGCCAAATATCCAGCAGGATTTCTTTGAAAGATATTCTTTGTCAGCAAGAACATCCTTAGCTTCCTGAGAGTTGATATTAGCGATTGCCTTTATCAATTCAGCTGTCGGAACTTTATTGGCGCTGCTTGAGTCCTTTGTTTCAAGGAACTTATCAAATGCCGGCTGAATTTCAGGATTTTCAGCTGCGATTTTAGCAATCTTTTCTATGCTCTGACTTCTCAATGTGTCCTGAGCAACGAACATACCAAGACCGAATTCTGCGTTGTCCTCAAAGAGTGAGTTAGCCCATGCAGGACCTTCGCCGTTAGCATTAGTCGTATACGGAGCTGACGGGCATGATGCACCCCAGATTGATGAACAGCCTGTTGCGTTAGCAAGGAACAT
>CAYMCT010000250.1:749-2532 GCA_964389075.1 uncultured Lachnospiraceae bacterium | reverse complement strand
CGCTTCTATGCACTGACCGACGATAAAATTGTGGAGTGATTCGTTGAACACGGCAATTATTTTTTTTGCTCTCATATTGTACTTCTTTTGTATCAGCTTGTTTGATAAAGCATTGAACTGTCTTATCAATGTTTCTTTGTATGACAGTAGGTATATTGCAAAAATAAAGCTCATAAAGAATGTTGCAGCTCCTGAGAACACTGATACTGCCGCTTTAGACACGGTCCCTGCAAGATTCCCTACGCTTTTTGTAACAACATCAACGGTGTTGGTGATAAAGCTGTTCCAGTCAGCGTTGCTTAATGAGGCTATGAGTTCGTCTGTCATAAGAGATGTAAGCATTTTATTGTTGATAATGAATTCTTCAACCTGCTCAAATGCCGACGGAAGAACGTCAATCATAAGCCGTATACACGAAAGCAGCTTAGGAATAACAAGTGCAGATATTGCTGATATTACAAGAATGAGTGTAACTACTGCTGCGGTGAGGCATATAGGCCGTTTCGCATCAGAAAGCTTTTTCAATTTGATTTTAGGGAACAGCTTGTTCTCATAAAAAGACATCGGAATGTTCACTGCGTATGCAATTACCGAACCGAGTACGAGCGGAAACACCGCATTCCATACATCTATGCAGTAGCCTTTTATAGATGATATTTTCGTTATCACAAGAAACACAATGAATAGTGTTACGCCTATACGAAAACAGTTTTTCCACGTGATTTTCATATCACAATCCTCCGAGTATAAAGATATATATTAAGTATATCATAAACCCGAAAAATATGCAATAAGATGAATAAAATTAGGGGTAGATTTTTTTTATTGTTTATGGTATAATATAGATAACTATACATAATTTTAATCAGGTAAAAGGATATAAGGAGAAGAAATATAATGGCGTCAAAAAAAACATCAAGTAAAAAGCCGGCTGCGGCTAAAAAACAGACTAAGAAAAAACAGCCTGTTAAAAAGAAGTCAGGTTCAGATAAGAGCTCATTGTTCTGGTACGGCTTTATCTGGGCAGTGCTGTTCGTTTTTTCGGGGATATTCGTATACATAAATCCCGATGCAATTCTGGCAAAGGCGATGAGAGGTCTTTTCGGAGGTTTGTTCGGAATTCTTGCATATATGCTACCTATGGTTTTTGGAGGTACGCTGATTTATCTCATATACAGCCGCTCAGTTACAAAGCTATGGATAAAGTTTATTCTGACGCTTATAGAAGTGATTATTATATCTTCAATCATAGGTCTGTTTGTTGCAGAATCGCCGCTCATGGCATATGAGCTTGGCAGTGTGACGCTCACCGGTGCAGGAATTATAGGAGTGGCTGTCGGCTCGGGATTCAGGAGTCTGATGGGCACATTTGCGTCGGTGCTTGTATTTGTGCTTGTGTTTGTTGTTGTGGGTTGTTTCATAACAAAGTTTGACATCATACCGTACCTTATCCGTGGAATAAAGGAATTCTGCGGCTTTTCAAGCGAGGTTACCGAAAAGGTTAAAACAAAGCGTGATGAGCAGAGAAAGCGAAAGCAGAGAGAACATAATTATGACGGTTATGAACCGGCAAATGAGCATATCACGTTCCCGATAAGCGATACGTACGGAAGATTATCGCACGAAGAAACTGATGAAGAGCTTCCTGAAAGTCTTAACAGCAGATTAAAAAAGAAAGGTCTTAATTCGGTGGACAAGCCGGTGGATATAGCTAACGAGTTTGCACGTGAGGTTGCAATGACGAAGGACGACCTCGGCTATGAGCCTGAGCCGGAGGAATATG
>CAYMCT010000250.1:0-739 GCA_964389075.1 uncultured Lachnospiraceae bacterium | reverse complement strand
ACCTTTACAATATGCGGTTTGACGGAGAGGATGAAAAGACAAGAAAAAAAGTAGTTGTCAGAAAATCCAGACAGTCTGTAAAGACTGAGCCGGTGGACGAGGAGAATTACGACGATTACGAAGAAGAAAATTCAGTTCCTGAAGAAAAGGAGAAGGCGCGAGAGAAAGGACTCACTATAGAGGAAGCAAAAACATTCAGAGAAGAGCTTGATAATGCTATTGCAACCGAAACAATTCAATATACATTCCCGAGCGTTGATTTGCTGAATAAAGCAAAACACGTTTCAAACGATAAACGTCAGGAGCTTATGAAAAAAGCACAGCAGCTTATCGCTGTACTTGATAACTTCGGCGTAAAGGCGAAGCCTGTGCAGGTAACGCAGGGCCCGACTGTTACAAGATTTGAAATTCAGCCGCAGAGCGGTATAAAGCTTTCGAAGATTGTAGGTCTTGCTGATGATATTGCACTTAATCTTGCGGTATCAACAGTTCTTATTGCACCCGTACCGGGTAAGGCGGCAACTGTAGGTGTTGAGATTCCTAATAATAATGTTACACCGGTAACGGTTCGTGAGCTGCTCGAATCACCTGAGTTTAAGAATGCGAAGTCAAAGCTTACCGTATGTCTTGGTAAGGATATAGGCGGTAACGTTGTTGTAGGCGATATTGCAAAATGGCCTCATGCACTTATTGCCGGTGCTACGGGTTCAGGTAAATCGGTATGTATAAACTCAATTGT
>CAYMCT010000249.1:0-2560 GCA_964389075.1 uncultured Lachnospiraceae bacterium | reverse complement strand
ATCAATCATACGAAGCTCTGTTATGGTAGGATTGCGCTTTTCAGTATCACGGAAATAAGCCTGACAGAACTTCAAATCGTCCATATCCATAGCAAAGCCCATTGAGCTTAAAAACTCAGCCATTTCAGTATCCTGCATATCAATAAACCCGTCAACGGTCTTAACATCGTCGGGGTAGTCTACCTTCAAATCGAGTGAATCAGGCTTTTCAAGTGCAGCCTCACGTGATTCTACAGGGTTAATCATATACGGCTTAACCTCTGCAAATTCCGCATCGGTAATATCGCCGATGAGAACATATATTTTTGCATATCTAACAGTAGGACGTTCCTTTTCGGTAAGGATTGAGATACATTCCTCAGCACTTGCCGCGCGCTGGTCGAACTGACCGGGTAAAAATTCAACAGCGAATACTTTACCCTCGGGGATTTCAATTTCCTCGTCATAAGCGTTGTCAACAGGCGGCTCTGAGAATATAAGGCAACGTGCCTTCTGATATTCTTCGTCAGTAATTCCTTCCACATCATAACGGTTTATGATGCGTACTTTTTCAAGACCTGTGAGGTTAAGATTTTCACGAAGGTCAGCAAGAACCTCCTGAGCCTCAACATCAAAGCCCGGTTTCTTTTCTACATAAATTCTTTTTACGTTTTCCATGTAGACTCTCCTTTGTTAATTTTGTAGTACACCGAATCCGGTATTAAAGCTATATAAAGATATAATATCACATATTTTATTTTTTTTCAATAGTAAAACATCACTTTTTTATCGTACAGTGAGATTTCCTGAAACTTTTCCGAGTACTCTGCCAAGACATTTTATATCCGGAGAGCCTGGAATGATTTTATATGCGGTATTAAGCGAACGCAGTCCGTCCCTGGTATATTCCTTGACATACACATTGCCGCCGAAGGAAAAAATACCTATATCATCATAATCAAGCGAATCGGTACGTGCTACATATATATAATCGCCGTCGAACAGCTCAGGCTCCATACTGTTGCCTGCAACACGCAGAATATAATCGGTACCTGCCGGCGGCATCTCTGAAAGCTCGGCAATTGCGACCGTGGAATCATCAAGGAACTCACCGGTACCGGCAGAAACGGGGAAGTCATAGAACACCTTGTGGTACAATGGTGCAGTCGATTCAAGCTTTATCCGGCGTTCTTCCGCCTCAAGCGTCGACATCACACGTGTTTTGCCGCCGCTGTCAAGACGGCGTAATCTTGAAAGCATAGCAGCCTCGCTGTCTGAAACCGCAGCCGCCTCTGACGGAGCTGCAACAAGCTCAGGCAGAGAATGACCAAGCGCACGTACTATGCTGTCAATCATAAGCAGCTTCGGGTTAGCGGTTCGACCGGTAAAAAGCTTTTCTATAGTAGTAAGCGGTATGCCGGTCTGCTGTGAAATGCTTTTATATGTTGCCTTTTTTTCCTCTTTGAATTTTCTCAGTTTATAAAGCCAATACATATCCTCACGCTCCATTTTCTTTTTATCTAAGTATATAATACCACATTGGTACAGGCTTGTCAAGATAAAAAATTGCACGAATGTGAAAAATTTGTCCGAAAAAAGGATTGACAATTGCACAAATGTGTGGTAATATTATCTTGTCAGATACGACAGACAATAAAATTTCAGGAGGAAAATATTATGAGCTACAAGTTAGTTAAGAGAACGTTATTTGCACCGGGTATTGATGTAAGGAAGGTATACGAGCATAACCGTTACGGTGACCATACCGAGGATGCGGCATTCCGGTATTTGCTGACAGCACGCTGTCACCATTGCGGAACACGCATTATGGATCACAAGCAGTATTACCGTGTAAAAGACAGATGCTTCTGTATGGGCTGCGAGGAATTTGCACATGCATATATTATTGAGTGCTTTAAGGATTATTTTTTATATGAAAACAACTTTGATTAATTTCAAAGGAAATTTATTGAAAGGGGAGTGTTATCCATGAATACTGTGTTTGAACTTGATGATGAAAGCTTAGCATATTTTTCTGAGGACGAATTACCGGAATATGACAGCTACGGAAGGCGATTAGCCTGTTATTTCTATAAAAATGTGAACGGACGTCCGAGCTGTCGTGCTCTTATAGGCTTCTATAATGCCGAAGATGTGAGAAATCAGTGTGGAAACTGTCCTTTCTTCAAAACAGAAGCCGAGTTTAAATCGGGCTGGAACGGAGGAATAGGTGATGAAGAAGATGAAATTGAAGAAGCTGTATAAATACAGATACACAATCAGAAAGGGCAAAGAAATGCTCAAAGACGAAGAGATAAGCGAAATGGAAAAGCTTGCAGAGGAAGCAAAGGAGTGCTTCAGAGGTATTGCCGATGACATTGACCGTATGACGCTCTGCAAGCGCTATCTCGGCGGAAAGCCGTGGAAGCGTGTGGCAATGGAGATGGGCTATTCTACACCCGACAGTGTAAGAAAGCGCTGTTGCCGTGCGCTTGCGAAAGTAAGTTAAAAAACGAAAGCAAGGCTTAAATACATAAGGATTTTTCAAAAAAAAGCACTTGCATTTTGCAAGTGCTTTTTA
>CAYMCT010000248.1:0-2560 GCA_964389075.1 uncultured Lachnospiraceae bacterium | reverse complement strand
ACGCAAATCAGTCCTGATACGCTTACTGATGAACAGAAGATTTTATATGATCAACTCACATCAACTATAAACCAATGAGAGGACTAACCTATGTTAGACATTAAAATTTTAAGAACAGACCCCGAAAAAATCAACGAGGCTTTAAAAAAGAGAAATAACGAGCTTGATATAACTCCGGCTATAGAGCTTGATAAGAAAAGACGTGAAATTCTCACAGAGGTTGAAAAGAAAAAGGCTCAGCAAAACGAG
The DNA here is from genome assembly GCA_964389075.1 of uncultured Lachnospiraceae bacterium. Lineage (GTDB taxonomy): Bacteria > Bacillota > Clostridia > UBA1381 > UBA1381 > Ornithomonoglobus. Next base: position 2,311 of record CAYMCT010000248.1, on the reverse strand, counting down.
ATAAGCAAAAAGGTTCCGCAGATGAAAAAAGCAGGTGAAGACACCACCCAGATTTTTGCGGAAATGAAACAGCTTTCAAATGAAATCAAGGAAGCAGATGACAAGGTAAGGGAAATTGACGCAGAGTTAAGAGATTATATGCTAAGAATCCCAAATATCCCTAACGAAACCTGCCCGATAGGCTCTGATGATGCTGATAACATAGAGTTAAGACGCAACGGCACACCACGTGAGTTTACATTTGAGCCAAAGGCACACTGGGATATCGGTACAGGCCTTGATATTCTCGATTTTGAAAGAGGTACAAAGATTGCCGGTACAAGATTCACAGTATACAAGGGTCTTGGTGCAAGACTTGAGCGTGCTGTAATCCAGTATTTCCTTAACACACATACCGACCGTGGCTATACAGAAATATTCCCGCCGTATATGGTCAACCGTGCATCAATGACAGGTACAGGTCAGCTCCCGAAATTTGAAGAGGATGCGTTCAAGGTAGCAAACAACGGTTTCTTCCTTATTCCAACAGCAGAGGTTCCGGTTACAAACCTTCACCGTGACGAAATCCTCGACGGCTCACAGCTACCAATCAAATACTGTGCATATTCAGCTTGCTTCAGAGCAGAAGCAGGAAGTGCAGGCCGTGACACAAGAGGTATTATCAGACAGCATCAGTTTAACAAGGTTGAAATGGTTAAGTTTGCAAAGCCGGAGGAAAGCTATGCTGAGCTCGAATCACTTACAAACGATGCAGAAGTTCTCTTGCAGGGACTTGGTATTCCGTACAGAGTAGTATGCCTCTCAACCGGCGACTTAGGCTTCTCATCAGCGAAAACATACGATGTTGAGGTATGGATGCCGTCATACAACAGATACGTTGAGATTTCATCCTGCTCAAACTTTGAGGACTACCAGGCACGCCGTGCTAACATAAGATATAAGGAAACACCAAAGGACAAGGCACAGTTTGTTCATACATTGAACGGCTCAGGTCTTGCAGTAGGCAGAACAGTTGCCGCAATCCTTGAGAATTTCCAGAACGAGGACGGAACAGTAACTATTCCTGAAGCTCTCGTTCCTTATATGGGTACAGACATAATCAAATAACTATAAAAGCAGATGCATCGCATCTGCTTTTATAGTTATAGACCATTATTTTTATTTATATATTCAACAAAATCTTTGTTCGAGGCGGTGGCACGCAAAAGCTGCAGAACATTAACCGTTTTTTCCTGACCTTCATTTATCACACGACGCAAAGACCAGCTTGCCTTTTGGTCGTCCTTTGATAACAAATTTTCTTCACGGCGTGTACCTGATTTTAAAATATCAATCGCCGGATAAATTCTTCTCTCCTGCAAAACTCTGTCAAGCTTGAGCTCCATATTTCCTGTCCCTTTAAATTCCTCAAAAATAACATCGTCCATTCTGCTGCCGGTTTCAACGAGTGCTGTCGCGATAATTGTAAAGCTTCCGCCGTTTTCGATATTACGGGCTGCACCAAAGAATTTTTTAGGCTTATAGAGTGCGTGCGGTTCAAGTCCTCCTGACAGTGTTCTTCCTGACGGTGCTTCAGTAAGATTATATGCTCTTACAAGCCGTGTTATTGAATCGAGCAATACAACAACATCCTTTTTCTGCTCAACCAATCTCTGCGCTCTTTCCAAAACCATTTCAGATACTCTGCAGTGATTTTCCGGAGTCTGGTCAAAGGTAGAATAAATAACATCACAATCAATTGACTGACGTATATCTGTAACCTCTTCCGGTCTTTCATCTATTAATAGAATTATCAATTTGACATCAGGGTTATTCTTTCTTATCGCCTTTGCAATATCCTTGATTATTGTGGTTTTTCCTGCCTTAGGCGGAGCAACAATCATACCTCGCTGCCCTTTTCCAATAGGCGATATTAAATCAATCAGTCTTGTTGAATAAGTACTTTTATCTGTTTCAAGTGTTATTCTTTCTGTCGGAAAAACAGGAATAAGTCTTTCAAACGGCTGACGCTTTAATGCCACATCTATACTGTCCCCGTTGATTGTGCGTACAAACAGCAACGGCGGAGATTTCTCATCCTTTTCTGCCGGTCTGCAGTCACCCACAATTTCATCTCCTGTTTTAAGATTAAACCGTCTGATTTGAGTCGGGGACACATAAACATCATTGTTTGACATCGCATAGTTTTCTACTCTTAAAAAACCATAGCCATCCTCCATTACATCAAGTACACCGCAGGTTTCAATAACATCCGCCGGACGTTCACGCTTTTTAACCGTTACATCACCGTGTGCCACAAATCGGTTCATAG
>CAYMCT010000247.1:0-2569 GCA_964389075.1 uncultured Lachnospiraceae bacterium | reverse complement strand
GATTTTCAAGCTGTGCCGGAGCGGAAATGTTATCAGGGTTGTTGTCCCATGCTGCGTTGAAGCTTGTACTGCTTAATGTCATATCGTATGCTGTTCCGAATGGAAACAGAAGTCCTCCGTTGATTTCATTACCTATAGATATGTATCCGGGAACGGTGTCCTGCTCTTTGAGCTTCGTCATTATACCGTATACATAATTATATACAAGCTCTGTCAGTTTGTTGGCTATAACCTGACGTTCAGTGTCTGTCATGGTTTTTAGAAATTGAGGGTCTGAAATGTCATAACCGTGCTCAGCTTTTATCGCATTAACCCAGTCGGACGGAACAATCTGACGTTCTCCGTTGGACCAGTAATCAGAAAGGTTGAATGTAAACTGGATTTCCATGCCGTTCTTTTTCGCTTCTTTGGCAAGGTAAAGACAATCTGCTTCATCCTGATACCCGTTCGGGAGATAGAAGTAATTATCTCCGTTACCTTTTCCGGGGTTGTTTGACAGCCTTATTCTTGCAAGCTTAACTCCGTTTTCGCTGAGGATTGTTATTGGATTTCCTTCTTTACCGTCAGTGCCGAAATACCTGCCGCCAAGCTCAGTGATGTAGTTTGCTTCGGTTATATCTCCGCCGATGCAGAAATTGTATTCTTCGCCGTCTGCAATTTGAAAATTGTATACCTTAACCGATTCGTCCTTTGAAATAACTCCGGCTGTGATTTTACCGTCTGTCGGCTTCACGCCTCTTAAATACACCGTGTGCTCGCCCTCTGGGATAACAGTACGTTTATTGCCGGCGAAAATGTATGAGTCGGAATTTATATCGGAATTGACCGCTTGTGCGGTTATAGTATAATATGTATCATTATCAAGGTCGTCAAAGACAGCTGTATTGTAATTTGCGTATGCTGCAATCTGACTTGTAAGTAAAGCCATAGCAGACAGAGTTGAAATGAGATGTTTTTTCATACAGATTACTCCTTTATTTCAGTTGTATTTATTATATTATATTTTTGTTACAAAGTAAATAGGTTTTTGTGTTAAAATGTAAAATTTATCGTCAAAATAGTTAAAAAACTACTTGATTTAGTGAAAAAAGTGTGGTATAATATCAATATATAGTATGTTCAGGGAGATAGAACTGAAAATTATTTAATTGTTTTATACAGGAAGGAATGATTTTATGAAAAAAATTCTTGTGCCTATAATGGCCGCTGCGATGTGTTTGGGTGCGACTCAGGCTGCGTTCGCTGAATATTCATTCAGCGATATAACAGGTTCACAGTATTCGTGGTGTGCAGATCAGATTCAGGAGATGCACGAAGCAGGCTATGTTAACGGTTATGAGGATGGAACATACAGACCGGATAATCAGGTTACGAAGCTTGAAGGTATTGCTTTGTTCGCACGTGCTATGGGCAGTACTGACAGTGCAAACATTGAAGCTCTTGAGCTGGGTCATGAACAGTATGACAGTGCAATTAACACTTGCAGCCTGCCATGGGGTAATGATGAAATTGCATATATGATGTACAAGGGTGCGTTTACAGCCGCAGACCTTACTACATATGTGAGCGGAAGCCTGAAGAATGAGCCTATGACAAGAGGTGAAGCGGCTGTTATAATCACAAAGGCTATGGGCGGCGAGGATGCTGTTAAGGATTATACATCAGTTTCGCTTGATTATACAGATGCAAGAGATATTCCGTCAAACATTCTTCCGTATGTTAAATTTGTAACTGATGAAGGAATAATGAATGGTATAGAATATGAATTCCAGGCATCAGGAACTGTTACAAGAAGCCAGATAGCTGTTATGCTCGCACGTGTTGTTGACGCTTGTGATTATTCATTTACACAGTGCAGAATAATATCTGTGAACGATGATGCTAACGAAATTACACTATCAATTGACGGTGAAGAAGCAGTATACGAAGTGACGGATGATACAATATGCTATATCCGTGGTGCTGTAGCTCAGCTTTCGGATATTCCGGATTCAGTTTCGGCGATTGCTCAGTTCTCAGGAAATGTACTGGTTGCAGTTGATTCGCTTTCGGAAGAGTCGGACAAGGTTGTAACAGCTGTATATTCAGGCTACAACACAGTAAGCAATCACTTGGAGATTAGAGTAAAGGTTAATGGTGCATCAGCAGTTTCAACTTATATGTGTGTTGCTAATGTTCCTATAACATATCAGGGTTCGCCGGCTACAATCAAAAGCATCAAGGCAGGCGATACAATTCAGTTGAGCATTTCAAACGGAGAGGTTCAGTCAATCGTTGCTTCAGAAAAATCTGTTACAATTTCATCGGCAACAGTATCAGCTCTTGATATTGAAGACGGTGAGCTATATATGACAATCGAATCTGCCGATAGTGATTACAACGGTCAGAAATATCAGGTATCATCAGATGCTTCTGTCGAGAAGAATTCCCGTGAAGTAACAATGTCTGAGGTATTTGTTGGTGACAAAGTGACTCTTACTATTCAGTACGGTAAGATTAATAAGGTAAAGGCGACATCAACATATACTACAGTATCAGGAAATCTTGTTTCAATACTTATTGCAGAGAT
>CAYMCT010000246.1:0-2573 GCA_964389075.1 uncultured Lachnospiraceae bacterium | reverse complement strand
TCTTTGCGTGTTGCTTTTCACTTCTTTTTCAATCTGAATGGAGTATATTTCAAGTCCGGCTCTGCCGCCGCTTATATATCCAAGCAAATCAGCTATCTGTGAGCTTTCCTTTATATATACAATTTCTTTGCCTTTTCTCCGTGTTTTTTTTGGTTTGAAATCAAACTCATCAAGAACATCTATAAGCTTTAGTGCTTCCTCCTCTGATTTTGTGTCAAATTCCAGGTGGTATTCCTTTTTCGGGTCACTGACAGAGCCTCCGCCCAGAAAAGCACCCCTGAGATATGCAATTTTACAGCATTCGTTATCGGCACTGTCAAACGTGGAAATTTTTTTTGCATCCTCACTGCTTATAACATACTTTCTGTCCTCTCGCTTCGCCTCTGTTCCAAGCTCCGATTTAAGGTCCTTTAAAATTCTGCTTGTTACCTCTTTTATAGTTGAGCTGAATCTGACATCATCGTTACCCAGCCGACCCGTGAACCCAAAAAAGCCCGATAGCTCTGCTTTTGTGCAGTCGGGACATTCTTTTTCTGTTTTACAAAGTATCTGTTTCAGTTCCGATGAAAATGACATTACAATCCACCCTTTATTTTAATGGTGCGTACCAATGCTTACTATACTTCTGGCAAGACGGCTGAAATTATGACGGATCTGTCCGTTCTTTACCAGGAACAGGTTACCGTACATTACATTCACACGCCCTGTAAGCTTATCTAAATCCACCTCAACCGGCGCCGCATTCTCAGCTGCATATATCTCCTTTATACCTTCGGGAACTACCGCATTATTGATTATCATATAATCGACAATACCCTTGTAGCTATGCCGCTCAAGTGCATCAAGATGCTCCGAAGCGGTATATCCCTCCGTTTCGCCTTGTTGGGTCATTATATTACACACATATATTTTTTTTGCATCACTTTTTCTGATTGTTTCGGTAATTCCATTAATGAGAAGATTTGGAATTACGCTTGTATACAGACTTCCCGGACCCATAACGATAATATCAGCATTTTCAATTGCTTCAACCGCACCCTTTACAGGCTTTGCATCATCAGGGCTGATAAAAACCGTTTCTATACGGTTTTTACTGCTTGCACAATGACCGATATTCGATTCACCCGTCACAACAGTTCCGTCGCTCATTCGTGCATTAAGCGTTATGCTGTCATTTGAAACAGGCACAATATTAGCCTTTACTCCGACAAGATGACAAAACTTTTTAACCGCATCATTAAAGTCCTTTGACATATCGTTTATTGCTGCAAGGAAGATATTTCCAAGTGTATGACCCGCAAATACTCCGTCAGAAAAACGATAGTTAAGAAGCTCGCCGTACATAGGCTCAACATCGGTCAATGCCGCAACACAGTTGCGTATATCGCCCGGCGGAAGCATACCACGGTCTGCCCTAAGAACGCCCGATGAACCTCCATCGTCAGCGACCGATACTATTGCTGTTATGTTGTCTGTATGTAGTTTTAAACCCTTTAGCATAGTCGAAAGACCTGTTCCCCCGCCTATTGCCACTATTTTTAAATTACCCATAGCTTATATCATTATATCTCTGTGAACAGTACCTGCATTATAACCAAGCTGTGAAAGGAATTCTGCAAGCTTATTTGCGAACGTCACGCTTCTGTGATGACCGCCGGTGCAGCCCACAGCAATTATCAGCGATGTTCTTCCCTCTTCAAGATACATAGGTATCAGAAATTTTATCATATCCGTCAGCTTTTCATAGAAGGTTACCGCAGACGGAAAGCTCATAACATAATCTCTTACTTCCTTATCATTACCCGTTTTATTTTTCAGCTCAGGTATATAAAATGGATTCGGGAAACAGCGAACATCATAAACGAGGTCAGCATCGACAGGAATACCATGCTTGAAGCCAAACGATACAACCTTAATCTCAAAAGTTGCATTCACCGACGTAAAATTATATATATCTATAAATCTGTCACGCAGCTGTGAATATGTCAGATGTGATGTATCTATAACATAGTCTGCCGCCTCACGCAGCTTATAGAGCATTTTTCTCTCTTCCTGTATTGAGGCGAGCAAGCCTTCCGGATTATTAACCGGATGAGCACGTCTTGTTTCCTTATAGCGGTTTACAAGTGTGTTATCATCGGTATCAAGGAATATCATACGCACCTCGTATTTTTGACGAAGCTCCTCTACCTGCCCTAAAAGCTCGTTAATCATATCGCCCACACGCATATCTATTACCAATGCTACGTTTCTGAACTTATCCTTAACCGAACCAAGCATATTAGTAAGCATAGGAATAAGTGCCGGCGGCATATTATCAATGCAAAAATAACCCAGATCCTCAAAGAAATGAATTGCTTTTGTTTTTCCTGATCCTGACATTCCCGTTAATATTGTAAAATCCATACTTTTTTCTCCTGTGCTGCTTATTATTTTTCGCCTATCAGCCGTACTTCAGGCTCCAGCTCCACACCGAATTTATCAAGCACAACCGATCTGACATAATCTATCAGCTCCATAACGTCCTTTGCCGTTGCGTCGCCTGTATTAACAACAAATCCGGCGTGCTTTTC
>CAYMCT010000245.1:0-2577 GCA_964389075.1 uncultured Lachnospiraceae bacterium | reverse complement strand
TTGTCTTGATGCCAAGTGCTGTCATCTTCTTACAAGCCATAAGACCTTCCTTGTTAAACGGAATCTTTATAATAATATTCGGATGAATAGCAGCAAGCGGCTTTGCCTGCTCAACCATCTCATCAGGATCCTTAGCTGTAACCTCAGCACTTATAGGGCCGTCAACAATAGTTGTAATTTCCTTTACAACATCTTCAAACTTTCTGCCTGATTTAGCAATAAGCGAAGGATTAGTTGTAACGCCACAAATAACTCCCATATCATTAACTTCTTTAATTTCATCAACTATAGCAGTATCAATAAATAATTTCATTTGTCATTTCTCCTTTATTTTACCATATATTCATTAAAAATTCAATGTTTATATAAAATTACGTTCTATATTTATTATAATATTTCAAATTCAGCAGGCTTTACTCCTGTAAGCTCTGCCGTTCTATCATCTGGCTGTCCACCGCTTACATACAACCTGAACCCATTTTTATGCTCTGTTTTTTCACCATTGTCATTAATCAGCAACAGGTCTTTTCTCCGAACCTTAAGCGTTATTTCTTTTTCTTCCCCTGCTTCAAGGAATACCTTTGTATATGCTCTCAGTTCATATTTCGGAACAACAAATTCGCAGTTTATCGGCTCAGCGTAAAGCTGAACAGTTTCTACTCCGCTTCGCTCTCCTATATTTTTCACCTTCACTGATACCTCAATATCATTCTCTTCTCTGATTCCGGAAGCTTTATATTCAAATTTTGTATATGAAAGTCCGAAACCAAACGGATAAATCGGTGTACCGGTATAGTATCTGTAAGTTCTATTCTTCATTGAATAGTCAGTAAACTCGGGTAAGTCCTCTGTTGAATTATAGAATGTAACCGGAAGTCTGCCCGATGGAGAGTATTTTCCGAATAACAGTTCCGCAACAGCAGTACCGCCTTCACCGCCCGGATACCACGCCTGAATTATAGCAGGGCATTTTTCGTCTGCAATACGCATATCCATTGCACTACCCGTCATTGAAACGAGAATTACGGGTGTTCCCGTTGAAAGAATTTGTTCCATTAAATGCAGCTGTACTGCCGGATACATCAGATCCTTCTTATCTCCCGAACCGAATTCGTTTCCTGCATCGCCCTGCTCACCCTCTATTGTGGCATCAAGACCAAGACAAAGCACTACAACATCGCTGTTTTCAGCAACAGCCATAGCCTCGCTCTCAAGATAATACGGACGTGCCAAAGCACTGTCCTTAACCTTCCAGAGATGTGAGCCTGTGGAATAAAGCACGTTAATTCCCCTTGCATCAGCCTCAGCAGTAATTCCTTCAAGTACCGTAACAAAACGGCTCGGTGTTCCGCTGTAATTTCCAAGCAATACCTCACGGCTGTTTGCATTAGGTCCGATTACACCAATCGTTCTGACATCAGATTTAAGCGGTAATATTCCGTCATTCTTCAATAGTACAAGACTCTCACGTGCCGCCTCAAGTGCGACCTTGCGATGCTCTGCACAGCAAACCACGCTGTACGGAATATTATCATATTCTGTTTCTTTATCAAATAATCCCAGTTTAAACCATGTCGTCAGCAATCTACGCATTGCTGTATCTATATCCTCATCAGTTACCATTCCCTTTCTGTAGGCAGAAAGAAGATGCTCATATGTACAGCCGCAATTCAGGTCACAACCGTTCTTCAAAGCAAGTGCCACAGATTCTTCAGCATTTTTTGTAACCATATGATTTTCATGGAAATCACGTATTGCCCAGCAGTCAGAAACAACATGACCCTTAAAGCCCCATTCATCACGCAATATATCCTGAAGAAGTGTTTTACTTCCGCAACAGGGTTCACCGTTTGTTCGGTTATATGCTCCCATTACAGACTCTACATTGCCATCCTTAACGAGTGCCTCAAATGCCGGAAGATACGTTTCACGCATATCCTTTTCGCTCGCTATTGCGTCAAATTCATGCCTTAACTCCTCCGGACCGCTATGTACCGCAAAATGCTTTGCACAAGCGGCAGATTTCAAATGCTTTGAATTCCCCTGCAAGCCGTCAACAACAGCCAGTCCCATTTGCGTTGTAAGAAACGGATCTTCACCGTATGTTTCGTGACCTCTGCCCCATCTCGGATCACGGAATATATTTACGTTCGGTGTCCAATAGGTTAAGCCCTTATATATATCATAATCGCCGTGCTTTGCACTCTCAATATGCTTAGCACGTCCCTCGGTTGCACAAATATCTGCAATCCTGTGAACAAGCTCTGTATCAAATGTTGCTCCAAGACCTATGCACTGCGGAAATACAGTTGCAGTACCTGCTCTTGCTACTCCATGCAAGGTTTCATTCCACCAGTTATACGGATTAATGCCCAGTCGCTTTACGCCTTCAGCTTCGTGGAGCATCTGTGCCGCCTTTTCTTTAACCGTAAGCTTTGAAAGTAAATCTTCAACTCTTTCTTCAATAGTAAAACTTTCATCGAGATATTTTTCCATACAAAATCCCTCCTAACAATATAATATTATAGCCGTTTGTAAAAGTCTGAAAAGCCAGATTTCAAGCGGCTTTTTTCATTA
>CAYMCT010000244.1:0-2616 GCA_964389075.1 uncultured Lachnospiraceae bacterium | reverse complement strand
GAACCGCTTTTTATTTTATTATACATATCCTCATTGCTTGCATAGGTAGTATAATTAACTTTTATTTCTTCACCAAACTCCTCAAGGCAGTATTTTTCAAACTCCTCGTTTACGTTAAGACTTCCCTCAGAGCCATCTGAAATATACTGTCCCCAGTTATATACATTAAGCGTAACTGTTTCTTCTTCTCCGCCGCAGCCGCTTAGAAGCAGCATAAAAACAAACGGAAGTATAATTAGAATTTTTCTCACATCATCGCCACCCTTCTGTCAGTTGTTTTCTCCTTAGACGAGATATTCGAAAGAACAAGGAGTATTGTAACCGCAATAATCATAAGCGTTGACAGTGCATAAATATCAGGCTTTACTTCTTTCTTGGTCATTGAATATATAAGCAGCGGCAACGTCTGAAAATCATTGCCCGTAGTGAAATAGCTTATAATGAAATCATCAAGCGAAAGTGTGAATGCCAATATAAAGCCCGACAACACGCCCGAAAAAATGTTGGGTAACTCTACCTTGAAAAACGATTGTATCGGTGTACAGCCCAAATCCATTGCCGCCTCCGGCAATGCCTTGTTCATCTGACGTATTTTGGGACGTACAGATAAAATCACGTAAGGCAGGCAGAAGGTTATATGCGCTATCAGCAGCGTACCAAAGCCTAATTTATCTTCGCTTGACAGCATATTTCCAATGAACACGAAAAGCAACATCATTGAGATGCCCGTCACAATATCCGGATTCATCATTGGTATATTCGTTAATGATGTAATTGCGTTCTGTGCAATTTTGCTTCTGAACTTATTTATTCCCACAGAAGCCGCCGTTCCTATTACCGTTGATATAGCTGCCGCACTTATTGCAAGCACCAGCGAATTTTTAAGAGCATCAAAGGTTTCAGGACTGTTGAAAAGCTCTTTATACCAATATAGCGATAAGCCTGTCATTCCGCCCGTATTGCTCGTACTGTTGAACGAGAACAGCATAAGAACAAGTATAGGGATATACAGGATTACAAACACCAATACCGTGTAAATTTTAGAAAGTGTTTTCATTATGCGTTCTCCTCCCCGCCAAACTTGTTCATCACCGCTAATGAAAGAAGTACAAGTATCATCATTACCAGAGATATTGCCGCACCTACATTATATGTACTGCTGTTCTGGAACTGGCGCTCAATAGTATCGCCAATCAGCTCAAATGTACCGCCGCCAAGCTTCTGGGAAATATAGAAGGTGCTGATTGACGGAACGAACACCATTGTTATTCCCGAAATTATGCCCGACGATGATAACGGCAAAACTACTTTTCCTATTACGCCAAAGCTGTTGCAGCCCAGATCCTCTGCAGCTTCAAAAAGGTTTTTATCAAGCTTTGAAATAGTTGTGTAAATAGGCAGAACCATATACGGTAAAAAGTCATATACCATACCGAAAATAACAGCGCCCTTTGTGCCTATAAGATGCACCTTACCCAATGAAAGTGTGCCGAGGATTGTGTTTAAAAATCCACCGTCATCCATAATCGCCATCATTGAGTATGTTCTGATAAGCAGGTTTGTCCACATAGGCAGCATCAGCAGCATAACCATTATTTTTTGCGATGATTCTTTACTTTTTGCAATGATATATGCAAGCGGATAGCCTATGATAAAGCATATAAACGTAGCAATTACCGAAAGACTTATTGAAAGAACAAATGTTCCGATATGATCTTTTAATGCGAATATATTTTCAAATGTAAATCCACCGTCGTAGTTAGTAAATGTAAAGTATACCACAAAAAGCAACGGAGCGATAATAAACATTATCGTCCAAACAATATGCGGTGCCGCCACAAATTTGCCTAAACTGCTTTTTATTTTTGTCATAGATTCCAGCTCCTTTTCTGACATATAAGGATTTAATCTTCTACTAAATCTGTATTGGATAACTCTTCTATTTCATCACTAAACGTCGAATAATCTCCGTACTGACCGGAATATTCGGACTTTCTCATTATATGAATTGCATCAGGCTCAATAAATACACCTATTTCTGAATTTACTCCGACATAATCGGTAGACTGTATCATCCATTTAAATCCGTTAATATCAACTATGATTTCATAGTGAACACCCTTAAATGTAACAGAGGTAACCGTTCCTGTGAGCATTCCGTCCTCTTTTGCAACAACATCAACGTCCTCAGGGCGTACAACAACATCTACCGGCTCGCCCTTCTTAAAGCCTTTATCCACACATTTAAAGGTTTTTCCGGAGAAGGTTACATTGAAGTCGTCATTCATAACTCCGTCTACAATATTACTTTCGCCGATAAAGTCTGCAACAAATGCGTTCACCGGCTCGTTATATATATCAATAGGCGTACCTATCTGCTGTATCTTTCCGTCAGCCATCACTACAACAACGTCGGACATTGAAAGTGCTTCTTCCTGGTCGTGTGTTACATATATGAATGTAATTCCGGTCTGTTTCTGAATCTTTTTGAGCTCGTTCTGCATATCCTTACGCAGCTTTAAATCGAGCGCACCCAAAGGCTCGTCCAACAGCAATACCCTCGGATGGCTTATAAGCGCACGAGCGATTGCAACACGCTGCTGCTGGCCACCGGAA
>CAYMCT010000243.1:0-2625 GCA_964389075.1 uncultured Lachnospiraceae bacterium | reverse complement strand
ACCTACATATGTCTTGGTAGCTCAGAAACGGAAAAGAGCCTGTCAGACGTATTGGCAAATTCAGATGCTAAAGACCCGGTAGATGTTACGCCTGATACGCTTGCGGCAATAGTGTACACATCAGGTACGACAGGAAAGAGCAAGGGTGTAATGCTTTCTCACGGCAATTATATTGATAATACATTCTGCCGTGACAATGAGTCAACACATGAGGATATATTGCTCTCTGTTCTGCCTATACATCACGTATATTGCTTTACCTGTGATATATTACTGTCGTTCAGGTACGGAACAACTGTGTGTGTAAATGATTCAATGCTCAGAATCGCACAGAACCTGAAGCTTTTTGAGCCGTCAATAATATTGCTTGTTCCGATGATTGCAGCAACTATTTATAAGCAGATAAAAGCGGCATCGGCTGCAAAGCCTGAAATACCAATCAAGATGATTGCACGTTCAGTGTTTGGAAGCAGACTGAAGGGTATTTACAGCGGCGGTGCATATCTTGCACCTGAGCTTATTGAAGGCTACGCAGAGCTTGGTATTCCGATTGCTCAGGGTTACGGAATGACAGAGTGCAGTCCGAGAATTTCATCAATCAAGTTTGATGAGGGCAGCTTTGGCGATGTAGGAATCGTTGTAAACGGTTGTGAAGTAAAGATTGTTGACGGTGAAATCGTTGTAAAGAGTCCGTCGGTTATGCAGGGCTATTATAAAGACCCTGAGGCAACAAAAGAGGTTTTGACAGACGATGGCTGGCTTCATACCGGTGACCTTGGCTATGTTGAAAACAACAGAATTTTTATCACCGGCAGAAAGAAGAACCTTATCATTCTTGCAAACGGTGAAAATGTTTCGCCGGAGGAGCTTGAGAACAAGTTTGCAGGCAAGGAGCTTGTATCAGAGGTTCTTGTATATGCCGAGGATAACGTAATCACAGCTGAGGTTTATACGAACCCTGAATATTGCAATGGAAAAGAAAAGGACAGTATTGTAAAGGAGCTAACTGACCTTATAGAAGCTATCAATAAGACTCTTACATCATCAAAAACAATCAGAAGAATTCGTTTGAGAGATGTGGAATTTGACAAAACAACATCGAAAAAGGTTAAAAGAGCCCAGACTATGCAGGGTGAAATTATATAAACGGAAGGATTTTAGTTAAATGACATACGAGGAAGTATTTAGTGAATCAAAAAAAATCATAATGGAAGCAGACGTATCTGATGTTCCGGGACATCTCGCTGTTGAGGTTGACATCATTGGCGAGGGTGAGGGTGCATTCTATATCGAATTAAAGGACAGACAGCTTTTTGTTGAACCGTATGAGTATTATGATAACGATTGCAAGTTCATTGTTTCGGCTGAGGACTTTTTGAAAATGGCTAACGGCAAGCTTGATTCTGTATTTGCGTTTACAACAGGCAGACTCAGGGTTGAGGGAAGTATTGACAAAGCTCTTGAATTCCAGAAGATTGTAGAGGCTGTTAAGAAGAAGGCTAAAAAGGCAAAGAAAACAGCTGCAAAAACCACTAAGACAACAGCGAAGAAAAGCAAATAAAAGAATCAGTGCTTTGCACTGATTCTTTTATTTATACTCCAAGCGTTTCAACGTCCTTGCAGACGGAATCGTCGGGCTCGCTTGTTACAAGCTCCATTCTGTTTACTGATACTTCATATGCTGTTTTTGTTATTACTTCTTCTTCACTGATTCGTTTCTGATAGTCACGTGACTGAATTCTGCCCCATACCTTGACATTATCGCCTACGTTAAGTGTTTTTGCGTACCGTGCATTTCTGCCCCAGGCTATAACGGGTATGTAGTCCGATTTGTTGTAGCTTCTGTTTACGGCAATCAAAAGATCGGTTATTTCACGTCCGAACGGGGTAGTGCGGTATACCGGCGGTTTGCAGATATATCCGTTAAGATAGAGTGAGTTGGGGTTGTGATTGGTTGTGCATTCACAAAGGTGTATGTCTTTTGCAAAGATTGTAAGCACCAATCTGTTATCGCCGTTTGTTTCGTAGCTGTTATAGGAACGGAACTGACCTTCGATTTCTACTGTGTCTCCCACCTTGAAGCTTTCACACGAGAGTAAACGCTCCGATACCATAATACGGACACTGTCGTCAGTGCCGCTCAGACGCGGTATGCTCAACGTGAACGTATAGAACTTTTCGGCGTAGATTTCGTGATTAAAGCTGAAATCGTCAGCTATGACTCCTGTTACTTGTGCCTGGTTGTTTGTAATATCCATAATGATAATTCATCCTCCTTAGTTTGTTGTATATACTATTTATATGAAGTAAAGATGCAAAATATGCAAATTTTATTTCCAAAACATATAAATTATACTGTAAGTACTTGACAAATTGCGGATAAAATGAGATAATAAAGGATAATGATATAATTGATAATAGTATGATATTTCAAAATAGAAAGGGTATAGATTATGGAAGACGCAAATAACATTGCAAAAAATTATAATCCTCAGGAATTTGAGGATAAGCTTTATAATAACTGGGTTACAAAGGGCTATTTCCACGCAGAGGTGGACAGAACCAAAAAGCCTTACACAATCGTAATTCCGCCCCCGAATGTAACAGGACAGTTGCATATGGGAC
>CAYMCT010000242.1:0-2626 GCA_964389075.1 uncultured Lachnospiraceae bacterium | reverse complement strand
TGCAGGACAGCAATCGAGGATTCACTGTACACGTCTTGCAGGTAACAAGGCTGATATATGGTGGTTGCGTCAGAGTCCGCAGGTGCTCGGCTTGCAGTTTGTTGATGGTATCCGCCGTGCAGACCGTGACAATACGATTGACGTATATATTTCAGACGAATACGAGGACGTTCTTGCAGAGGGTACATGGCAGAAATTCTTTAAGGTGAAGCCGCCTGTATTCACAAAGGAAGAACAGAAAGCATGGCTTGCTAAGAACACTGATGTTGCATTGGGTTCAGACGCATTCTTCCCGTTCGGCGATAACATTGAGCGTGCTTACAAATCAGGTGTTAAATATATTGCACAGCCTGGCGGTTCGGTAAGAGACGATAATGTTATTGAAACCTGTAACAAATACAATATGGCAATGTCATTTACAGGAATAAGATTGTTCCACCACTAATTCACAGAGGAGAAAATATTATGAAGATAAATAGTAAATTAGTAACTCTATCAGTAATGGCAGGTATGCTTTTATCAAGCGTACCTGCTATGGCACAGGACAACGATATAATTGAGGTTTATGTTAATAACGAACAGGTTGTATTCGACGTTAATCCGATAATCGAAAACGAAAGAACTCTTGTTCCGCTAAGAGCTATATTTGAAGCTCTTGGTGCAGAGGTTACATGGGATCAGGAAACAAGAACTGCATCAGCGACTCGTGGCACAGATACAGTAAGCATCACCATAGACAGCAATGTGCTTTATAAAAACGGCAACGCTGTAGAACTTGATGTTCCTGCAAAAATTGTTGATGAGAGAACTCTCGTTCCCGTAAGAGCAATTTCAGAAAGTTTTGATGCAGAGGTTACATGGGTTCAGGAAACGCAGAGTGTTTATATTGTTACAATTGAAAATAATACAACAGATTCTGCTGAAAATAAGACATTGATAACTCTTTCAGATGCAGATATGCAAATTTTAACATCCATAAAAGAAGATATACGATATGATTTTGAACAAGCTTATCTTCCTCAGGTGCTTCTCACAAGTGAAACGCTTTACGAAGATATGGCTTCTGTTGAAACAATAGGTTCAATCATTGAAGATTATTGGTTTAAAAATGTAAATAATTACATTATATATACCATGATAGAATCCGAAACCAATTATGTTCTTGATGCTACAATGGATATAGAAGCTTCTTTTATACAGTTCCAAAAAGACCTCGATATTGATTTTAAATCAGTTGTTAAGGATATAACCACGGTTGAAACCACGGACGGAATGAGATTGGCTGTTATCGAGTTCAAATCAGCAGCACCAATTGATCCATTGAAAATTCAATGCAAATATATTGGTATTATCCAGTCAAAAGACGGTGAACCGAGATACTTCACAGCTGAAAGTGATCCATTCCAGACAGAAACATGGTATTTCTGTGAGGTAACATCAAACAGCAGAGGTACAATATTACTTTTTGAAAAAGTTGATGAAGAAACAGACCTTGATACATTTATAAACATTATGGGATCTGTATATGTAGAGAATGTACCAATTCAAACAGAATTAAAAGTAAACTAACGAAAGGAACTACACATATGAAAATATTAGTAGTAGGCGGCGGCGGTCGTGAGCATACAATAGTATGGAAGGTCGCTCAGTCACCAAAGGTTGATAAAATATACTGTGCACCCGGCAACGGCGGTATTTCAAAGCTTGCTGAGTGCGTGGACATAAGTGCAACAGATGTTGACAGCATGGTTGCATTTGCAAAAGAAAAGGAAATTGACCTCGTTATGGTTGCACCCGATGATCCTCTTGTTCTCGGTATGGTTGACGCAATGGAAGCAGCAGGCATACGTGCATTCGGTCCGCGTGCAAATGCTGCTATAATTGAGGGCAGTAAAGCTTTCTCAAAAGAGCTTATGAAAAAGTACAACATTCCTACAGCAGGTTATGAGGTATTTACTGACAGTGCATCAGCTATCGAATACATCAAAAAGGGTACATTCCCTACAGTTATAAAAGCTGACGGTCTTGCACTCGGTAAGGGTGTTATAATTGCACAGAATCTTGAAGAGGCTGAACAGGCTGTACACGAAATGATTGATGACGGTAAGTTCGGAAAGAGCGGTAGCCGTGTTGTAATTGAAGAATTTTTGACAGGTCCCGAAGTTTCTGTGCTTGCATTTACAGACGGTAAGACTGTTAAACCGATGGTAAGTGCACAGGACCATAAGCGTGCATATGATAATGATGAAGGTCTTAACACGGGCGGTATGGGTACATTCTCACCTTCACGTCTTTATGATGACGCTAAGGCTAAGGAGTGTATGGAAAACATATTCCTCCCCACCATCAATGCGATGAGTGCAGAGGGCAGACCGTTTAAGGGCGTACTCTATTTCGGACTTATGATGACAGCTAACGGCGTTAAGGTAATCGAATACAACTGCCGTTTCGGCGACCCTGAAACACAGGTTGTACTTCCACGTCTTGAAACAGACCTCGTAGATATTATGGAGGCTGTTATAGACGAAAGACTTGACGAGACCGATATTAAGTGGGCAGACAATGCGGCTGTATGCGTTGTAATGGCATCGGGCGGCTACCCTGTTTCATACGAAAAGGGACACGT
>CAYMCT010000241.1:2420-2633 GCA_964389075.1 uncultured Lachnospiraceae bacterium | reverse complement strand
TAACTTCGGTAATATTCTTGCAGCATACTATGCAAAGAAGATGGGCTTACCGATAAAGAAGTTCATCTGTGCATCAAACGAGAACAATGTTCTTACTGATTTTATAAAAACAGGTGTATATAATAAGAACAGAAGCTTCCATACAACAATTTCACCGTCAATGGATATTCTTATCTCATCAAACCTTGAAAGATTCCTTTATGACCTTTCAGG
>CAYMCT010000241.1:0-2410 GCA_964389075.1 uncultured Lachnospiraceae bacterium | reverse complement strand
TAATGACGATAGTGTAGTTGCAGAGCTTATGTCAAAGCTTAATACAGAGGGTTCATATGAAATTCCGGCTGAAATAAAGACTGCAATGCAGGAGCTTTTTGATGCAGACTGCTGTGACGATAAGGAAACAATGTCAACAATCAGAAGCACATACAATGAGAGCGGATACGTTATGGACACTCATACAGCTGTTGGTAAGAATGTATATGACAAGTACGTTGCAAGAACAGGGGATACTACAAAGACAGTAATTGCTTCAACAGCAAGCCCGTTCAAGTTCAACCAGAGCGTTCTTATTGCACTTGAGGACTACAACGCAGTTGCAGGCAAGGACGAATTTGAGCTTCTTGATATGCTCGAAGCCAAGAGTAATTTGAAGGTTCCGCAGTCGCTTGCAGAGCTCAAAGAGCGTACACCTATCTTTGATACAGTAGTAGAGAAGGATCAGATGGCGAATACAGTAAGTGACTTCCTTAAAGTTGAATAACAAATTTAGCAGAATTTGAGGGAGGTTTTACCTATGAGCAAACCCAATGAATTAAAAGAGAAGTTGTTGAGCGGTGCGTTTAATGACAAGCTCGCATATATATACTCATGCACAGGCGATGTAAAGCCGTATGCACGGAGATACATAAACGTAATAGATGGTTATGCTGAAAATTTCGGTGCGGCTGATGAATTATCGCTATTCTCAGCACCGGGCAGAACAGAAATCGGCGGTAACCATACTGACCATCAGCACGGCTGCGTTCTTGCCGGAAGTGTCAATCTTGACGTTATTGCGGCAGTATCCTTCAACGGTGAGAAGGTTGTAAGAATCAAGTCAAAGGGATATCCAATGGACGAGATTTCGCTTGACGATTTGGAAATTCATCCTGAACAGTTCGATAAGGCTGCGGCTCTTATAAGGGGCGTTTTGAAGCGTTTTTCGGATATGGGCTATGAGCTTAAAGGCTTTAACGCTTATACTGAATCGAACGTGTTAAAGGGTTCGGGACTTTCATCATCGGCGGCGTTTGAGGTGCTTGTTGGTACAATCGTAAACCATCTTTGTGCCAATGCTGAGGTTGACCCGATTGAGATTGCCAAGATTGGACAGTATGCAGAGAATGTGTACTACAACAAGCCGAGCGGTCTTATGGATCAGATGGCATCATCAGTCGGTGCGGTTGTTTCAATAGACTTTGAAAGCACAGAAAAACCAGTGGTAAAAAAGGTTGATTTTGATTTGTCAAAATTTGACCATTCACTGTGCATTATCGACTCCGGCGCAGACCACGCAGACCTTACTGACGAATACGCATCAGTACCGTCAGAAATGAAGCTTGTTGCTGAATATTTCGGTAAGTCATATTTACGTGAAGTGTCATTAGATGAATTTTTAAAGGAAATGAAGAATATCCGTGCAAAAATAAACAATGACCGTGCTGTATTGCGTGCATTCCATTATTTGCACGATTCAGATTATGCCGTTAAGCAGGCAGAAGCACTTAAAAACGATGACTTTGAGGAGTTTTGCAGACTTAATAAGAAGTCGGGACAGTCGTCATTTATGTATCTTCAGAATGTATACGCATCAAGTATGCCAAAACAGCAGGCTGTTGCTGTAACTATTGCATTATGCGGTGAGATATTAGGCGACAGAGGCTCATACCGTGTACACGGCGGCGGTTTTGCCGGAACGGTACAGGCGTTTGTTCCGAACGATTTGCTTGATGAGTTCAAATCAAGTATGGAAGCAGTTCTGGGTGAGGGAATGTGTCACGTTCTTTCAATCAGACCTGTTGGCGGATACAGATTAGTATAAAAATATAATCAGAATCAGGTGTTTTGCTTGGTTCTGATTATTTTTTTGCTCCTTTTACGGTTGACATTCGCTCCATAGATATGCTATAATTTAGAGTAATATATGTATGTACTAACATATTTTTGCTTGTTAACCTAAAAAGTTCAGTTTGGAGGAGGCACAAATGAAAAAGAAAATTTTATTAACATTAACAGTATTTGTGATGAGTGTTATTGTTTTTTGTGCGGTTAATGCGACAGCGGCAACGGAAGGCATATATACATATTCTGTTTCAGGTAAAAAAGCAACAATTACGGATTGTGACACTTCTGCAAGCGGCGAAATTGAAATCCCCGATACGCTTGGCGGCTATCCCGTAACAAGCATAGGTTATGAAGCGTTTTATGGTTGCAGTGACATTGTGAGCATAACCATCCCCAACAGTGTAACAAGCATAGGCGGTTATGCGTTTAGTTGTTGTAGCAACCTTGTAAGCATAACCATTCCCGACAGTGTAACAAGCATAGGCGTTAGTGCGTTTAATAGTTGCAGTGGCCTTATAAGCGTAACAATTCCCGACGGTGTAACAAGTATATATGATTGTACATTTTACGTTTGCGATAG
>CAYMCT010000240.1:0-2639 GCA_964389075.1 uncultured Lachnospiraceae bacterium | reverse complement strand
ACTCTCAAACATTGCAGGAGTCATTACACCGAGAGCTGCAAGACCTTCGCCTGTTACAAGCGGATCGCCCAATGCGTCGTTTTTGAAAGTACACTCAACGTAACCGCCTTCCAAAACTGTACCGTCCTCCATGTATTCGCCGTATCTGCGAATAAAGCTGCCTGTCGCAACAAGGCGGCAGATAACCTCGAGGCCGTGACCGAATACTGTTGCCGGAAGAACCTCCATAGTAGCATCGTCAATGTTAGCTGATACATAATGTGTCTTTATTCCGGCTTTTTTAAGAAGCTCGAAATAGTGGATTGATGTTTCAAGGTTTGCTTTACCGATACCTTCGATTGTAAGACCAACAGTGTTCTCACCCGGGTCAAAAACACCGTCTTTACCGGTACAATCGTCCTTGAACTTCAACATTACATTTCCGTTGTCAAGTGAGAAAACGTCTTTTGTTTTTCCTTCGTAAATCTTTTTCATGTAAATCAACTCCTACATAGATAAATTGCTATAAAATTTATAACACAGTTATTTTAGCACAATTTTTTTTGTTTGTATATATTTTTTTCGAAAAAAAATAAATTTTTTACATATTGTTGTATAAATCTCTTTTTTGGGTCTTTCAAATTGTCGTATAATTATTAATTGTTTGCATAATTTCCTTGTTTGTATTGATTTTTTTCTTGAAATGACGTATAATTATTGCATAAGGAGAATGATATGAAAGAGTTTATAATAAACGAAAATGACAGCGGACAAAGACTGGATAAATTTATATCCAAGCTTATGCCGAAACTGCCGAAATCTATGATGTATAAAGGCTTCAGGAAGAACTGTGTAAAGCTTAATAATAAGCACGTTAAGGACGGCTCGGTGTTCGTATATGAGGGTGACTTGCTAAAACTGTTTTTCAGGGACGAGTTTTTTGAGCCTGAAAAGGAATTTGTATATGTTAAGCCTGAACTGGACATAGTCTATGAGGATGACAATATACTTGTTATAAATAAAGCTGTAGGTGTTGTGGTGCATGCAGACGAAGCCGGCAGTAAAAAAACGCTTGTGGACATGGTTCAGAGTTACCTTTTTGAGAATAACGAGTATAACCCTAATGAAGAGAATACTTTTAAACCTGCACTCTGCAACCGGCTTGACCGGAACACGGGCGGACTTGTCATAGCGGCAAAAAATGCACAGGCTTTGCGTGATATGAACGAACATATCCGTAACCGTGAGGTAAAGAAATTTTATATGGCAGTTGTTGAAGGGTACCCCGATGAATTTGGACACCTCGAAGGCTACACAACCCGAAGCGGAAAGGTAACCTGTGTTTCTGAAACAGAAAAAGATGATAGCCGCCATGTTTCGCTTGATTACAGGGTGATGGCACAGCATAGCGGACATTCACTTTTGGAGATAGAGCTTCATACAGGCAGAACACACCAGATACGTGCACAAATGTCAGCGGCAGGGTATCCGCTTGCGGGTGATACTAAGTACGGCGGTCATGGCGGAATGTTCAGGCAGGCCTTGTGGAGTGTAAAATTAATATTTGATTTTAAGAATACTGATTTTTCGTTAGGGTATCTTAAGGATAAAGAAATAACGGTCGAAGCACCGTTTGAAAAGGAGTTTAGTTAATGGAATTTATTTCACCGGCAATAATAAAGCGAATAGCTCAGAATTATGGATTTGTATTTAAAAAAGGATTGGGACAGAACTTTTTAACGTCTCAGGAGATACTTGAAGAAATAGCAGATGCCGCAGAGATAGACGGCAGAGGTGTGCTTGAAATCGGACCGGGATTTGGAGTGCTTACAAACGAGCTTGCAAAAAGAGCAGGGAAGGTGCTTGCGCTTGAGATTGACGATAGACTTATCCCTATATTAGAGGATACGCTTTCGGAATATGATAACGTAAAAGTAATAAACCGTGATGTTATGAAAGCTGATATAAAAGAGCTTATCGACACTGAGTTTAACGGTGAGGAAATAAGCGTTGCGGCAAACCTGCCGTATTATATCACAACGCCTATTATAACAACACTTATCGAAGCAGATTTGCCGATTGATAATCTTGTTGTTATGGTTCAGAAAGAGGTTGCCGAGCGTATACAGGCCAAACCGGGCTCAAAGGATTACGGTGCATTATCGGTGCTGTGTCAGTACCATACAGAGCCGGAGTATATTAGAACGGTAGGAGCAAATCTTTTCGTGCCGCCGCCGAAGGTGGACAGTGCCGTTATAAAGATGAAGTTCAGAAAGGAAAAGGCGGTAGCTGTAAAAGAGGAAAAAATGTTCTTCAAAACCGTAAAAGCGGCTTTTTCTCAAAGAAGAAAAACGCTTTTAAACTGTCTGGCATCTAACTTCCCTTACGGGAAGGAATGTTTAACTGAGATAATGAACTCAGTTGATATAGACCCAAGAAGACGGGGTGAAACCTTGTCGCTTGAAGAATTTGCAAAGCTTTCTGACGCATTACTCAAGTGAAAAATCCTCAGCAGAGAAATTTGTTTTTAATCGTCTTTTGCGGCGAACCTGTTTCTTGAAAATATCATAAACAAATTTCCTGCAGGCTTCATTTGATTTATTTACGCATTTTTTTTGCAGAGTGCAATTCATCTCATTTTCGTTTAATTCATCTGCATA
>CAYMCT010000239.1:851-2643 GCA_964389075.1 uncultured Lachnospiraceae bacterium | reverse complement strand
CAAAGGAGGAAAAAGTATATGGAAACAATAAGAAATATTGCCGTAATGGGTCATGGTAAGTGCGGAAAGACCACATTAACAGAAGCAATGTTATTCAATGCAGGTGAAATAAACCGCTTTGGTTCGGTTGCTGACGGTACAACTGTTTCTGACTATGACAGTGAAGAAATTAAGAGACAGTGTTCGATTAACGCAGCCATTGCGGCAATTAACTGGAAAGAATTAAAGTACAATATAATAGATACACCGGGATTTTTTGACTATGCAGGTGATGTTAAGGCAGGTGTAAGAGCTGCTGATGCCGCATTGGTTGTAATGAGCGGAAGAAGTGGTGTTTCTGTTGGTACGGAGCAGGTATACGGTTATGCAAAGAACAAGGATATCCCGATTATGTTCTTCGTAAACAAGATTGATGACAATCGTGCAAGCTATGAAAAGACTCTTGAGGAGATGAAGGAGAAATTCGGTAAGGCTGTAACACCGTTTGTATATCCGATTCGTGAGGGTGACGAATTCAAGGGCTTTGTAGATATAGTAGATATGACTGCACGCCGTTATGAGGGTAATGACAGAGTTGATATTCCTGTGCCGGAAGGCATGGCAGACATAGTTGCGCCACTCAGAGATATGATAATGGAAGCTATCGCTGCTACTGATGAAGAACTTATGGTTAAGTACTTCAATGAGGAAGAGTTCACATTTGATGAAATCAAGCAGGCTATAAGAAAGGGTGTTAAGGACGGTACTATTTATCCGGTATACTGCGGCAGCGGTCAGGATAATATCGGTGTGCGTTCGCTTATGGACGGTATAGGTAAGTATTTGCCGTCACCTTCAGAAATCCAAGAAGTAGGAAGAAAGGCAGATACAGCTGAGCCTGTAGAGCTTGTTCAGACAGAGGAAGAAACATCAGCAGCAGTAGTGTTCAAGACAATCGCTGACCCGTATGTGGGTAAGATGTCTATATTCAGAGTGTATTCAGGCGAAATTAAGGCTGATTCAACCTGCTTCAACCCGAACAAGGGCGAGAACGAGAAGATTGGTAAGCTTTACACTCTCTGCGGTAAAAAGCAGACTGAGGTTAAGTCAGTTAAGGCTGGCGATATCGGTTGTGTTACAAAGCTTGAGTTTACAAAGACCGGCGATACTCTCTGTGATAAGAATAAGAACATAATTCTTACAGGTATTGAGTTCCCGCCACCTGTACTTTCAATGGCAGTTTTGCCGGCTGCTAAAGGTGATGAAGAAAAGATTGTAAGCGGTCTTACAAAGCTTATGGATGAAGACCCGACATTCACAGTTACAAACAATGTAGAAACAAAGCAGACACTTATCAACGGTCAAGGCGAACAGCACATTGACGTTATTATCAGTAAGTTAAAGAACAAGTACGGCGTAAATGTAATACTTGAAGAGCCTATAACACCGTACAGAGAAACAATCACAAAGACTGCTACTGTTGAAGGTAAGCACAAGAAACAGTCAGGTGGTCACGGTCAGTACGGTCACGTTAAGATTGAATTCTCACCGGGTCTTACAGAGGAAATGATTTTTGAAGAGCAGGTATTCGGTGGCAGTGTACCGAAGAACTACTTCCCGGCAATCGAGAAGGGACTTCTTGACAGCTGTGCAAAGGGTGTATTGGCAGGCTATCCTGTTGTTAATCTAAAGGCAACACTTCTTGATGGTTCATACCACCCGGTAGATTCATCAGAAATGGCATTCAAGACAGCTGCAGCAATCGCTTATAAGGAAGGCTTGAAGCAGGCTGGTCCGGTTATATTGGAGCCTA
>CAYMCT010000239.1:0-841 GCA_964389075.1 uncultured Lachnospiraceae bacterium | reverse complement strand
AAGAGCTACATACCTGAGGATATAATGGGTGACGTAATTGGAGATATCAACAAGCGTCGCGGCAGAATTATGGGAATGGGTGAAAGTGACAAGGCAGGTCTTAACCTTGTTGAGGCTGAAGTGCCTATGTCAGAGATGCATAAGTATGCTACAGATTTAAGAGCTATGAGTGGCGGCAGAGGCACATTCACATTCGAGTTTGTAAGATACGAAAGAGCACCTATGGAGGTTGCAAATAAGATTATTGCATCAGCTCATTGATAAAGCTTTTTGCAAAAACTAACATATAAATCAAAAGTCGGTTTGGATTAAATCCGAACCGGCTTTTGTGATGTGTTTGTCTGGGTTAATATTCAGAAGAAGGAGCTTCTTCTGATACCGTAATTTCTTCTGTAAGGTTTTCTGTAACAGTATCTGTTACTTCTTCTGTAGGTATTTCGTTTTCTTCAGTAATTGTGTTTTCAATTGGAGCATCAATGATTTCTTCAATTGTCTCTGATGTCTTAGGATAAACGTCTATGTATCCGCCGTAGTTGATTCTGAGTGTAACATCGCCCCACTGATCCTTTGCATCAAATAAGTAGAACTTGCATTCCGGTGCATAGTACGGTGTGTTATACTGTGTAACTGAGCTAAAATCGTCTGTTATATATGATTTAGCAATATCAAGAGTAAAATCTTCCATATTAGCGATTGTAGCTGCATCGTACTTATAAGCATTTGCAGTGTCGCAAGCAATAACAACTGTACGTGTAATTCCTTCCCAGTCAACTATAGCGCCGAATGCTTCTGATATAACTCTAAGAGGAACGTAAGAGCTTTCGCCTATAAGACCCGGTTG
>CAYMCT010000238.1:0-2643 GCA_964389075.1 uncultured Lachnospiraceae bacterium | reverse complement strand
GGGTACCAAAAAATCCTGTCTGAAAGGCAGGATTTTTTATTCATTCTCATTAATATTCAGCCTGATTTTTTCAATCGCTTTTTCGAGCCTTTTGAAATCATCAGCAGTGGGCTTAAACAATACTTCAACCGGCTTTGCTACAGCCTTCATGCCCATCGCCGAAAGCGTTTTATCTGCGAGCTTTATTCCGTCGCCTGCCCATCCAAAAGAGCCTAAGACCAAATAAGGCATACGCCGTTTGTTTACAAGGTCTGTACGTGTTATTACGTCCCATATTCCCTGTGTCATATTTCTGTTAATTGTGTTGGTTCCGACAACCAACGCATCTGCCTTGTTTACAGATGCAATCACCGATTCATCAGCACCGTTGCTCACATCAAAAATTTCAGTTTCAAAATCTACAGACAGCAACCGCTCTGCATATTCTGCAAGTGACTTTGTAAAACCGTACCTGCTTGAATATACAATAACCACAATTGGCTTTTCATTCTTTTTATACTCTGCCAGCTTACGGTACAACTCAAAAATCTCGTCAGGCTCTGCGCTTATGCATACAGTTCCCTGCGGACAGGTCAGACCGTATGCCGGATATATAGCGGAAATATCCTCTTTTCTGATTCTGTCAAGCGCGCTCAGCACAAATGTTTTGTTTACAGCAAGAACTCTGTCAAAATAATTTTTCAGTCCGACAGCCGAGCCATCAAAACCCGAAAACATCTCTCCCGAAAAAAGCACACCATTATATATCGCCATAACCGTATCAACCCAATGCACGTTTGGGGTGACAATAAAGCGTATACCGTAAAGCTCTGTGCCATCTTTGATTATACATTCTTTAATATCACGGTTAATAATTTCCTTTATGTTCCTGAGCCCTGCAGGACTTGCGTATATATCTGCATCAGGATTTTGCTCCAATGCAACGCTCAAGGCTCCCGAAAACTCCGGCTTTGACGTCAGTAAAACAACCGCATCAGCTGTTTTCACAGCATTATTGTATTGTTCTGATTCATGCGGGAGTCCACCTATGACAATCTGACGGTTTTCAGCTTGAATTATATAGAAATTATATCCGTTTTCTGTTATTGCTGTTATTTTACTTACAGACAATGGACCACCAGTCCTTTCTCCTCTGCATATCAACTACAGTAAAGCCCTGAGAGGTCAGTGCTTCTTTTACCTCTTCCTGCCTTCCGTCAATAATTCCTGATGTTATGAAAACTCCATCAGCTTTCATATACTCACGTGCAGCAGGTGCAAGACCTATAATTACATCCGCAACAATGTTTGCCGCAACCACCTCGTATTTATGCTGTGAAATTACAGCCTTAACATCAGGGTCCGTTACGACATTTCCGCTTATTACCGTGTATGTATCCTTTGTTATCCCGTTCATTGCGGCATTTTCATATGCAGTATCAATACAGTTAGGGTCAATATCAACCGCCACGGCTTCTTTTGCGCCTAACAGAAGCGACACAACTGACAGTATTCCGCTGCCACAGCCTAAATCAAGCATACGGCAGCCCGGTACAACATATTTTTCAAGCTGTTCAAGACACAGCTGCGTTGTTTGATGTGAACCGGTGCCGAAGCTCATACCCGGATTTATATTGAACACAATTCTGTCGGTTTCCTTGTCAATAGTTTCCCATTCAGGCTTGATAATGAGTTTTTCACCAATCTCCATCGTGTGGAAATACTGCTTCCACGCATTTGCCCAGTCCTCTGTTTTTGTGCCTTCAATTTCAACTTCAAGCCTGCCGAAAACATTATTTTCATTTATTTCGCTTAGCTCAGCCATTGAGCCTCTGATACCGGTCAAGAGCTCACGTCCTGCAATGTCATCGCTTACATAAGCTATTACACGGGTATCGCCGGACATCTTTTTAATCAGCTCATCATCAACATAATCCCAGCTATCCTTTGTTTCCTCCAGAAAATCGTTAAACTCCGATTCGTCCTCTATTACAATTCCGGTTATGCCAAGCTGCATAAGTCTGCCGCTTACCGGCTCAATTCCCTCATTTGTAGTGTATACTGTTACCTTTATCCAATCCATGGTATTCTCCTTTTATATTATAAATAGGATTGCACTCGTGCAATCCTATTTAGTCTTAGCAATCCAGAAAATCCTTTAGCTTCTTCGAACGACTCGGGTGTCTTAGCTTTCTGAGTGCCTTTGCCTCTATCTGACGGATACGCTCACGGGTTACGTTGAATTCCTTGCCCACCTCTTCAAGTGTACGCTGTCTGCCGTCTATAAGACCGAATCTGAGCTTAAGCACCTTCGCCTCTCTTGGCGTAAGGGTTTTCAGAACCTCTACAAGCTGCTCCTTTAAAAGCACATAGCTTGCTGCTTCTGACGGTGCCGGAGCATCGTCATCAGGAATAAAATCGCCAAGGTGGCTGTCTTCCTCCTCGCCTATCGGGGTTTCAAGTGAAACCGGCTCCTGTGAAATTTTTGAAATCTCTCTCACCTTTTCAAGTGACATATTAAGACCCTTTGCAAGCTCTTCCGGAGTGGGTTCACGCCCCAGCTCCTGAACAAGCTGACGTGATACACGCACTAATTTATTAATTGTTTCAACCAGATGAACCGGGATACGGATGGTTCTTGCCTGATCAGCAATAGCACGTGTT
>CAYMCT010000237.1:0-2699 GCA_964389075.1 uncultured Lachnospiraceae bacterium | reverse complement strand
GATTTCAATATGACAAAAAGAATATCAGGTGTTATTTTATCAATATTACTGACGCTTAGTGTGTTTGTACAGCCTGTATGTGCAAATGATGCAATAAATGTTGTTGTGGACGGTGAAAATGTTGTGTTTGCCGATCAGGCACCCGTTATCGTGGAGGGACGTACATTAGTCCCTATACGTGCGGTTATGGAAGCACTCGGTAAAGAGGTTGGCTGGGATGCAGAAAATCAGATGGTAACAGTAAGTGACGAATATATAACCGTAAAGCTTGGCGTAAATAATAATATTATGCAAAATTCGGTAACTGACCCGGTTACGGGTGAGGTGTTTGAATATGAAACGGAGCTTGACGTTGCACCTGCTATCATTAACGACAGAACCTGTCTCCCCATACGTGCCGTTGTAGAGGCTTTCGGCATTGCTGTAACGTGGGATGAAGCTACACGCTCGGTTCTTATAGTTTCAAGCAGTCTTCTTTGCTAATCAGGGGGAGATTATATGAAAAAATATATTAAGCTTATATTATTGTTTGTGATTTTATTGAGCTCGTATGTAACTGTCGGTGCATATGAGCTTAATACGGAGTCGCATATCAGATATATGGACGGTATGGGTGACGGCAGCTTTAATCCGGAGGGGTATGTAAAGCGGTCTGAAGCGGCACAGATTGTTTATAATCTGTTAACGGAAAAACCATCGGTAACAAAAAGCTTTGATGATGTAAGTGATGATGCATGGTATGGTGAGGCTGTAAATGCATTGTATTCATCAGAGCTGATAAACGGAAAATATTCTGAAACCGCATTTTTTCCTGATTCGCTCATAAGCAGAGCTGAGTTTGTTGAGATAATATGTAATTTTTATCCGGCATATGATGCCGGAGTGAGCTTTTCTGATATAACAGAGGAAAGTGCGTATTATGATGTGATAGCAACGGCTGTGCATAACGGATGGATAACGGGAGCTGAGGATAACTGTTTTTATCCTGACCGTCCCATAACAAGAGCAGAAACAGCGGTGATTCTTAACCGTGTGCTTGGCAGAACGGCAGATAAGGAGTATATAAAAGCGAACGACAGAGTGCGTGTGTTTACGGACGTTGAGCCGGAGCATTGGGCATATTATGAAATAACCGAAGCGACGGTAGAACACACCCATACAAACAACAACGGTGAGAAGTGGACGGGTTATATCTGGGAAAAAACAGGACTTGAACCCGGCTTTTATATGATAAACCACTATTTGTATTATGTAGAGCCGGAAACCGGGCAGTTCAGTGTAAACTGCGGACACAACGGTTTTAACTTTGATTTACGGGGCAGATACACAACCGGCAACAGTGAGCTTGACGGATATTTACATCAGGTAATCAGCAGCATCTGTGTAAATGAGGTAAAGAGTGAAAAAAATCTTGAGGCAATATATTTCTATGTGAGAGATAATTTTGTTTATCAGGTACGTCAGCACGTTCCGCACGGTGCTGTCGGATGGGAGCTTAAATATGCACTGCCGATGATGAAAAGTCATTACGGAAACTGCTACAGCTGGACGGCTGTGTTTATGTATCTCACACGATGTGTAGGTTATGAGAGCGTCTGTCAGAGCGGTACTACGGGAAAAACCAATGCCGACCATGGCTGGACAGAGATCGAATTTGACGGCATATGGTATGTTTTTGATCCTGAAATGGAAA
Source organism: uncultured Lachnospiraceae bacterium (assembly GCA_964389075.1). Lineage (GTDB taxonomy): Bacteria > Bacillota > Clostridia > UBA1381 > UBA1381 > Ornithomonoglobus. The sequence goes on along the minus strand of CAYMCT010000237.1, from coordinate 1,006 downwards.
ACTCGTCAAGAAATGCAGGAAACGCAAGCTATAATAAGCGTTATTACAAGCTGCCGTATAACAATTCCATAAGAAAATATACAAAATATAACTGATAAGGGGTGCAATGCGCCCCTTTTGTTGTGCTTGACATTTATGGTAAACTATGATATTATGTAAATAAGACGCTGTTTTTTGGAGTGGAATAAATGTATTATTATATTAGTGGAAAGCTTGCCGCAAAGGGCGAGAATTACATAGTTGTAGATAACGCAGGCATAGGCTATACAGTCTATACCTCGCTCAACGATATAGAAAAAGCCGGTTCCCCCGGCTCGGATATAAAAATGTATACATATCTGAATGTCCGTGAGGACGCTATGGAGATTTACGGATTTATATCCGAGGAAGAGAAGAGAATGTTCCTGCAGCTTATATCTGTTTCGGGCGTAGGTCCCAAGGCGGGGCTTGCAATACTCTCGGTGGCATCACCGTCGCAGCTTGCAACAGCTATAATTACGGGTGATGTAAAAACCATCACAAAAGCACAGGGAGTAGGTCCTAAGGCTGCTCAGCGTGTAATACTTGAGCTAAAGGATAAGATTGATGCAGAAGCACTGGGTCTTAGTGACGACGGCGAGCTTGTACTTGCACCTGCAGATGAGGTTATTGCAGATTCACGTGCCGAGGCACTGAGCGCACTCGTAGTGTTGGGCTATAGCTCACAGGCGGCTAAGAATGTGCTTATGAAGCTTGATGCGTCGCTTGCGACGGAGGAGCTTATAAAGAAGGCTCTTACGCAGCTTATGTAAAAACAGGAATGGAGTGTAGTTATGTTTGATGAAGACGAACGCTTTGTAACCGCCGGATTCGTTATGGAGGATACCGAGATTGAATACGGCTTACGTCCTCATAAGCTGGAGGAGTATATAGGTCAGGCAAAAGCAAAAGAAAATCTTGAAGTGTATATAAAGGCGGCTCTTGAGAGAAAAGAAGCTTTGGACCACGTTCTCCTTTACGGTCCGCC
>CAYMCT010000236.1:0-2717 GCA_964389075.1 uncultured Lachnospiraceae bacterium | reverse complement strand
ATCATCGGCTGTGCTGTTTTCGGATTGGTATCATCTATGATATTAACTAAGAAGGAGGTTGAAAAATGATTTACTTAACTTTATTTCTTACTTTCTTTAAAATAGGCCTTTTTACGTTTGGCGGAGGATATGCGATGCTTCCGTTGATACAGGCAGAGGTTTTAGCAAATAATTGGCTCCCGGCTGAAGATCTTGTAAATTTCATAGCGGTAAGTGAAAGCACACCGGGACCGTTTGCTATAAATATTGCAACATATATAGGAATGGCAGAGGGGGGCTTGTTAGGCTCGATGTGTGCAACGCTTGGTGTGGTAATGCCTTCATTTATTGTGATACTTATTGTTGCAAAGTGTTTTGAAAAGTTCAAGACAAATAAAATTGTGCAGGGCTGTATGTACGGACTCAAGCCTGCAGTTATAGGCTTAATTGGCGCAGCAATTGTTTCGATGGGAAAAACTGTTTTTATTCCGGACGGTGCGGCTCTGTCAGTGTTTTCTGATTTGAAGTTTTATATTTCATTAGTTATATTTGCCGCAATGACTGTTCTTGCACTTAAAAAGGTTCATCCTATTCTTATAATCTGTATTTCGGCAGTTATAGGAATAACGGTTGGCTTTATGTTACAGTGAACTATAGTTTAAGAAGGGGATAAGCTATGAGCAGATTGTTTGATACACATTATATCAGAGAAAGCAAATCTCTTGACGGAATGTGGGATTTCAAAATGGACGGAGTGGGCAATGCGTATAGCTTGCCCGTCCCGGGATGTTGGGAACAGCATCCGGATTTTCTGAATCATCGAGGTAAAGGTGTATATACAAAGAGTATATATATGAAGAAATCGGGTAATGTACGTCTTGAATTCAAGGGAGTAAGCCATACCGGTGATGTATATTTTGATGGTGAAAAGGTTGCACATCACTATAATGCATTTACACCGTTTTCGACTGTTATTAAGAATGTTGCAGAGGGTTGGCACGAGGTAAAGGTTTGCGTTGATAACACGTTCAGCGAAGCATCAGCATTACATATTCCGAACGACTATTATACATACGGCGGTATCACAAGACCAGTTGTTTTTGAAACGGTTGCAGATGCATATATTAAATATGTACATTTTACTCCGTACAAATCCTGTAATAAATGGTGTGCAAAAATTGAAACCGTTGTGTGCAATCTCAGCGATAAGGATATAAATGCAGAAGTCGTAAACTGCCTTGATGATAAAGAATTGAAAACAGCTGTTGCAATTGGTGCAAATTCTGAAAAGACAGTTGTTTGCGAGAGTGAATTTGACGGTGTTGATGCGTGGGAGATGAAATCACCTGTAATGTATATGCTGAACACGGTCATCAATGTAAATGGTAAAGCAGTTGATGATTTGATAGAGCGTGTGGGCTTCAGAACAGTTGAAGTGAAGGACACAAATATATATTTAAACGGCAAGAAGATATATTTCAAAGGCTTTAACCGCCACGAGGATTATGCTGTTGACGGCTGTGCGGTATCATTACAGCATATGGTTCAGGATTTGGATTTGATGCAGGATATGAATGCAAATGCTGTAAGAACCTGTCATTATCCAAATGATGAGCGTTTTCTTGATTTATGTGATGAGAGAGGTATTCTTGTATGGGAGGAAAATCACGCAAGAGGACTTCTTCTTAAAGATATGCAGAACTCGAACTTTGAAAAGCAGTGCGAAGACTGTATAAGAGAAATGATAGAAAATCATTATAATCACCCCTCAATCGTTATATGGGGCATACTAAACGAATGTGCCGCTGAAACTGAAGAGGGCAGGGAGATGTATAAAAAGCAGTTCGAGCAGATAAAGAGTATGGATACATCACGTCCTGCAACTTCAGCAACCTGCCGTCACTTTACCGATATAACTCTTGACCTTGAAGCTGTAGTTTCATTTAATATGTATTCAAAGTGGTATCAGGATTGTGATATTGCTGAAAGAAACAATCAGGAGATTGAGTGGATAAAGAAGTCAGGCGGTGATAATAAGCCGATTATCGTAAGTGAACTCGGAGCGGCGGCAATTTACGGCTATCGTGACAGAACGAGCTGCAAATGGAGTGAAGAAGGTCAGGCGAGAATTATTGAAGAAAATCTTGACGTATATATGAATGATGAAAACATAACAGGTGTATTTATATGGCAGTTTGCAGATTGCAGAGTAACCGAGGAGGGAGAATGGTTCGCAAGTCGTGCAAGATGCCATAACAACAAAGGCATAGTTGACGAATATCGCCGACCGAAGATGGCATATGATGTTATAAAAGAAAAGTTCGCAACCTTAGGTAATGAATAAATTAGTCTGAAGAAAAGCGGGAGTGTTTTTGTAGCACTCCCGTTATATTTTCGACAAAATAACAAATCAGGCAAGGGTTAAATTGAAAACAATCTAACAAAATACACAAAATGAAAAAAATATTAAAAAACTTGTTGACAAAAGGAAAGTGATGTGATAATATAATATAGCTGTCGCAAGAGAGCGATTGTACATTGAAAAATGAACAGAGTGTGAGTTCTTGAAAGTGTGAAAACACTAACAATTACTTGAGTTTTTTGCATCAAAAAAATTCGGAAAAAGAATTCTTAGCAGATTATACAAAGTCAGCGAGAAAGAGTTAATCAGACTTAATTAAACTATATATATATAAGTTTTTTAAGGAACTGTGAGAAGGCTGGTTTGAGATTATGTG
>CAYMCT010000235.1:0-2736 GCA_964389075.1 uncultured Lachnospiraceae bacterium | reverse complement strand
GATGTTGTAGTTGCAAGCGGTAAGACAATTACTCAGGATAAGTTACAGTCAATTGCGTTTATTGCTTGGCTTGCTTGTTCGGCATACATTGATAATGTAGAAGTTATTGCAATGGGTGCAATCGAACCTGCTGCGGCATATGACTTTGAAGACGGCGAAAACCCGTTCTCGGATAACGACCACGCAGTAACAGCGGCGGTTGACTCAACAGATGCGGTTGTAAATGCTGATATCAATGGTAATTATGCATTGCAGTTCTCATCAGATTCAGAAACAGGTGAGTCAAAGCAGGCTGTTTCAACAATCAAGCTTGACACTGTAGGTGCAGAAAAGATTAAAATAAGCTATGACAGCTATGTTGCAGAAGGCAACAATGCAGTATTCGGCGTAGCATCAGGCTCAACAACATCATGGAATGCTTCGAATGTTCCGTTTACAGCAGGTTTCAGAACAAGTAAGGGCTACTATGTAGTAAACGGTGAATCAGGTTCAGCTTACACAGCAGCTGCAGGTCAATGGGTTGCTACAAAGATAGAGTTTGATGCAACAACAGGTACGTTGAAGTATGCAATCACAACACTTGACGGTCTTACAACGTACACATCAGGTACAGTATCAACAGACTTAATTAACCTTGACAGAATTATCGCTGCTTCATGGGGCGCAAGCTCAACTGCATATATCGATAATATCAAGGTATACACAACATATCCTGAGGCTGTAGACTTTGATACAGAGGAAGAAGTTGCATTGTTTAAAACAAATGATCACGCATCAGTTGCAGCAAACGAGGACGAAAATCTCGTATTTACAGCGGATTCAGCTACAGGCGAAAGCGTTCCTGCAACAGCAACATATGATATAAGTGCAATTACAGCAGGTAAGAGCAATATTGTAATCAAGTACAAGAGCTATGTTGCATCAGGCTTGAGAACAGTAATCGGTGTTGACGACATCTTCTCACAGGGTTACGGTAAGGAAGCCTACTATATTATTAACGGTGCTACAGGTTCAGCTTACACAGGTGCGGCAGATGTTTGGGTAGATACAACTCTTAATATCGACCTCAACGCAGGTACTTGCGTATGGACAGTTGGATTTGATGTTGACGGTACATACACAACAGCGTCAAAAACAACATATATAACAGCTGACAGCGTTGATGCAATCAAAATCACAGCAACAGCAGCTGATAACTCGGTTATGATTGACGATGTTCAGGTATCGGCATTCGGTACATATGTTGAATCGGAGTCGTGGGTACTTTACGAGGTAGAGTATGAAAACGGTCTTCCGGTAAGCATATATATGGAAGAGGTTAAAGACCCATCAGCGGTAGAAATGCCTGAGAACACAGAAACAACAAAGTCTTTCCTCTGGAAGGGTATGACACCTTACGTTGCAGAAGTAACAGAATAAATAACACACTAAAGAGCCGTCGCTGACGGCTCTTTTTGTTGCCTCCCCTGCCTAAGGGTAGGTGGGTTGCGAATCAACTCGGAGGGGTTCAAAAAAAATACTTGAAATACTTGCAGAGATATAGTATAATTATATAGATAACTAATTGTATAGATTTCAGAGGAGAGATTTCGTGTATTGCAAAAATTGTGGAAAAAAACTTCCTGACAATGCGAGATTTTGTGATAGATGTAATATGTCGGTACGAAAAATAGAAAACAAAAAAGAACGCATTGTTGAACTGAAGGAAGAACGTCTGGCACGTCGTCAGGCAAAAGCCGTAGAGGAGCGGTTTAAAAAGATAAAAAAAGTAAAGCATAAGCGATATAAGAATGTAGCTTTTGTTGTTTTGCTTGTTATTTTGGTGGGGGCATTAAGTGTATTTTTCGGATGGATTATGATAAATCCTAAAAAAGGCAATCTGAAAGACGGAAGTCTGAGAGAGGTTGAAACTGCATCGCCTACAAAAGCGCCGAAAATAGTTACCGGTACGACTTCTGCGCCGGCAACTGCAACACCGTCCGTAACGCAGGCGCCAACAGAAACCCCGTTAACACTTAACACTGACGGATACTATGTAGCGGATCTTGGTGGTATGGCTTTTGCATACCCGGGAGATTTTACTGATTATGAGTCAGATACCGCAAACAAGCTTTCGCTTTATGATGTAACAGGTGATGCTGTTCTGATAGCGGGAAAGACAGCTACAAGCCTTCAGCCTAAGGAGCTGATGGAAAAGTATTATGCTGATATGGGCGGAACCGTAATGGAATCACGTGCCGGCGGCAGCGAGTACGAAATATCGCTGACTACCGGAACTCAGATAAGACACAGAAAGAGCTGTGTAAAGGACGGCATTGAGTTCTATTACGAAATCAATTATCCTGCATCGTCTGCTAACAGACAGCAGTATATTGACGCCATTGAATATATGGACACATTCTTTACGAATAAATAATCGCAGCGGCTGTAACGGCGAGTGCGAGTGCTATTCCTACATATAATAATATATGACTTTTACGGCGGGCATTTCGTTTTGAGATTTGTCCGCTTTTTAATTTCATATTTTCGAGATACGCATTCACGATACGCTCAGCCTCAAGCACCGCTTTGGTTTCAAGCTTCGGGTTATAGTCACGCATAACTATTATTGCCTGATGAACATACGGTGAGGCGAGATTTTCAAGTATAACAACCTTTTTTGTAAAGTTTTTCATATTATCACCTTCAATATTTTTCTTGTTATAAAAATTATATCCGATATTTACCTTTATATAC
>CAYMCT010000234.1:0-2779 GCA_964389075.1 uncultured Lachnospiraceae bacterium | reverse complement strand
TATCAGTAAGAACGGACACAACATCAACAACAGAAAAATACCATTCTTCTGTTTCCTCGTTCCAAACAGTCCTTATTTTTTTATCTTCAAATATTTGTATTTTGTTATCCATATGTATATTCTTAATCCATTTATCTATGCAGAAAATCTGCAACAAATTGCTTTGCACATCTTCCGCTCTTGCCGCCGTAACGCATCTCCCAACGCACGGCTTCCTTTTTAATTTCGTCTGTCATTTCGATGCCGCTCCGCTCAAGCAGTGTTTTTACAATCTCTATATACTGCTTTGAATCGGGCGCAGGGAAAAACAGACTTATTCCGAACCGCTCCGAGAGCGAAAGCATTTCCTGCTTATTGTCGTTTACGTGTACCTCGCCGCCGTCACGGTCTGCCCACGTTTCACGGATAAGATGGCGACGGTTCGAGGTTGCGTATATAAGCACGTTTCCGGCTGATGCCTGAAGCTGACCCTCCATTGCTATTTTAAGCGCACGGTATTCTGAATCGTGACGCTCGAAGGTGAGGTCGTCAAGGAACAGAATGTACTTGTGCGGTGATGTTGAAAGCTCTTTTGTAAGCTCAGGTATCCTTGTGATTGCACTCTTTGGCAGTTCTATCACTCGCAAGCCATACGGTGCGAACATATTAAGCAGTGCCTTTACCGATGAGGATTTGCCCGTACCCCTGTCACCGAACAGCAATATGTTGTTCGCAAATTTTCCCGACAGGAACGCTTTTGTGTTATCAATAAGCACCTCTTTCTGATGCTCCATTCCCACAATATCGTCAAAGGTTGACGTATCGGGGTTCGGAACGCCGCAAAGTGTTCCGTCAAGCTTGAATGCGATGTACTTTGAAAGCAAGCCGCAGCCAAGAGTGCGGTAATGTTCTATGAGGTTAGCAAGCAGCTCGTCTGACGAGGCTGATGCGGTAATACGTCTGATTGACTTGACATAGCCCTCGTAATAGCCGGTGTCGTTGCCCGACGGTGTGTATTTCATATCGACATTGAACAGACGTCTGTATATAGTGTCCATATCAAGCTTAGCTATTCTTAATAGGTCCTCACCGATGTTCTTGCCGTCCTTGGCAAGCGTAGAAAGCACGTTTACATCGTTTGCAAGCACCGATGCTACATACTCCCTCAGGCTTTCGCTTGTTACGCCCTCGGTTTCCGCAAACCTCACTATGCCACGCAGCAGACTGCCGTTGTCCTTGCTTAGAATCGCCTGAACGGTTGTGTCGTTTTCTATATTGTTATAAAGAAATAAATCCATATTTCTGTACCTTCCAGTTATTCAGATTTCTTCTCACGTGTCATAAGTGCAAACACTGCGTCCTTTGCACACGCGTCCTCGTACAGAATTCTGTATGCCTGGTCGATTATCGGTGTTTCCACTCCGTATTTTTTGCCGAGGTTATATGCAGCGGTTGCGGTGTTTACACCCTCCACTACCATATGTACCTTTTCAAGAGTTTCCTGCAGTGTATAGCCCTGACCTAAAAGCTCGCCGGCTGTGTGGTTACGTGAATGTTTGCTTGTACACGTAACAATCAAATCGCCAAGTCCAGAAAGACCTGCGAAGGTTTCAAACCTTGCGCCCATTGCAATACCAAGACGTGCAATTTCAGCAACACCTCTTGTGATGAGTGCAGCTTTTGTGTTATCGCCGTAGCCGAGTCCGTCGGATATGCCGGCACAAAGTGCGATTACGTTCTTTAACGCTCCGCCAAGCTCTACGCCGCATATGTCCTCTGATGTGTAGACTCTGAACGTGTCTGACATAAAGGTTTCCTGAAGAAATTTTGCAGTTGCTTCGCTCTCTGACGCAACCACTACGGTTGTAGGAATTTTGCGTGCAACCTCCTCTGCGTGCGACGGTCCGCTTAGTACCGACACGTCCGCCTGAGGGATTTCCTCCTTATATACCTCACTAAGCGTAAGACTGCCCTCAAGTCCCTTTGATACGTTCACAAGCTTCTGACCGGCTGTGACATATGCCGACATCTGCTTTGCAGTAGAACGTGTTGCCGGTGACGGTGCCGCTGTTACTACCACAGCTGAATCCTTTATACATAGCTCCATATCGTGTGAGCAGATTATATTATCATGCAGCTTAATGCCCGGTAAGAACTCCTTATTCTCACGGTCTGCGTTAAGTCTGTCGGTTTCGCTCTGAATCCACGACCACAAATATACGTCATTTCCCTTTTCTGCAAGCTGGATTGCGAGTGCTGTACCCCATCCGCCTGAACCGATTACGCCTATTTTCATAGCTTCTCCTTTTTACTGCCGAGTTTGTTTTCCGTACCGTTAATTAAACGTCTGATATTCGCATGATGACGTGCTATCAGAAGAATACTGAGTATCAGCACGCACACAAGACGTATTAAGTCAAATTCATTATATACAGCCATATTCACAAGCTGTAAAACTGCGAACAGCACTGCCGCAATAATCGAGCCGAGCGATACTATTCGTGATATAGTCATAATGAGCAGTGCGGCAATGAGTACAACAAGACCTATATGCCAGTCGAGCAGAAGCACAACTCCGAGTGAGGTTGCTACGCCCTTTCCGCCCCTGAACCCGAAAAATATCGGAAAGTTATGACCGAGCACCACGCACACGCCTGCTACATACTCCGCATTTACTGCCACGTCTGCCGGTGCGATAAATCTCGCAAGCAGAACTGCAATTACGCCCTTGAGTATGTCGATTATGAGCGTGATTACTGCATACTTCTTGCCCATTGTTCTGAGCATATTTGTTGCTCCG
>CAYMCT010000233.1:0-2796 GCA_964389075.1 uncultured Lachnospiraceae bacterium | reverse complement strand
TTCTGCTTTTAGTATAAATATCATTTAATACAAATATTTTAAAACTATAGATGAACAGCTTGATATTCTGAAATCACGCGGTCTTACAATCGACAATGAAGATCAAGCTAAAACCTTTCTTTTACATAACAACTACTACAGAGTAAGCGGATACTCTCTTACTCTTAGAAATCATGATGTTTTTTTCAAAACAGCTACATTCCAAAATATAATTGACATATATAATTTTGACCATGAGTTACGGCATGTACTTTTGAAATTTCTTGAGATTATCGAAGTTCGTTTTAAATCCGTATATGCTTATGAATTCACAAAACTTCATGGTCCTGATGGGTATTTAGACGAACATCATTTTTCAAACACATCCAAACATACTGACTTAATAAACAAAGCTAAAACCCAACAGGACAAACGCTTACCGCACGAAGCATATTTAAAACATTTCATTGTAGATTTGCAGCAGAGCCTTCCATTGTGGGCATATGTAGATTTATTAACAATAGCTGATATTTCAATATTCTTTTCTATTTCTGACAATAATGTTAGAAATAATATAGCAACTTCATTTAATATTCCACACAAACTACTAGGTCGATTCATGCACTTCATGACAATCCTTCGGAACTTGTGCGCACACGGCAGTCGACTTTATAACCGTCTTTTTGAACAAAAACCAAAACTTAATAAAGATGAGCAAAAGTTACTTAACACTACCAGAAAAGGGAATCCAGATAACGCTCACCTGTTCAGCTATATTTTGGTTATGAAGCGTTTACTCACATCCAATGAATTTCTTGAAATGAAACAAGAACTCTCTCAACTAACAAAGAAATACCCATTTGTACATATGAAACACTATGGGTTTAGGACAGATTGGGAAAGTATTTTGTGAATAACATAATAGTTCCAGACATAAAATATTAATGACTTCTCCCACGAGCCTTTATGGCGCAATACTGTGGGCGGTCTGTATTAGGAGCAGTTTTTTCTGCTCCTTTCTTATATCATAATAATTCCACAGCTGTCCCAAACGCCTTTGATTTTGACCTTTATTCATAACAGCACCGTTGAGTGCAATTAACTGTGTTAAAATATTTCTATTATTCCTCTTTACTATTATTATACCCAACGCTTTAAAACAAGTCAATAAAATTGGCTAAATCATCAATTATTTTTAATATTTATCCCTCTATCTCCATACCATTCCTGAACACAAATACAATCCGACCATCATTATGTACCACAGCCTTATCAACTGTCATAGTCCAAAGCATATCATCAAATTCTGTGACACCATTATTGCATTCCGAAAGCTCGAACATAAAACCTCCGATGCTTATACTTTTATCAAGCCGAGCCTGTTTTGCCTTTTCAAGGTCTTCTGCCTGTGCTTTCTGCCTTTCGTATCTTTCAACATACCCGTTATAACTCTTCAAATACTCCTGTTGATTCATGGCTTTTTTCGAATTTTCTGTGATGCTCTTTCGTGTAAGCTCTGCTGTAATTTCAAGCTCACGGTACACTTCTGCGAGCTTTTCATCAATCTCCGTGCAGTCCGTTAAGGTTTGCTGCATTAATCGGCAATCATCCAATACCTTTTCACAGTCAAACACGAGCTGGTTATAAGCTCTCAAGAACCTTGCTTTTATCTCCTCTTCCGTAAGATGTGGCGTGGTACAAATGGTATCACCTTTGAACTTGCTGTTGCACTGCCATATTGTTTTTCGGTATTTCGTATTGCTCTGCCACACCTTTGAACCGAAATACTCACCGCAGTCACCACATACAAGCTTTGTTGAGAGTACGCTTTTTCCGCTGTATCCGCTTCCTATCGCTTTTCGCCTTGCAATTTCATTCTGCACAAAATCAAACTCCAACGGCGGTATAATTGCTTCGTGACTATTTTCTACATAATACTGCGGAACCTCACCCTCATTTAGTTTCTTTTTCTTGGTCAGAAAATCTACCGTGAACGATTTCTGCAGAAGTGCTGCTCCTTTGTACTTTTCATTGGTCAGAATACTAAGCACCGTACTCGATTGCCACTTTTTCTTACCTGCCGGAGTGGGGATTCCCTCCTCAGTCAATGTTCTTGCAATCATACATGGTGCTTTTCCTTTAAGGAATATACGGTATATTCTTCGTACAAGCTCTGCTTCACTTTCAATAATCTTAGGAAGTCCATCCTCACCTTTTTCAAATCCAAGGAATCGTTTATACGGTAAGCTCACCTTACCATCTGCAAATCGTTTTCTTTGTCCCCACGTTACGTTTTCGGAAATGCTGCGACTTTCTTCCTGTGCAAGCGAACTCATAATGGTTATAAACAGTTCACCCTTGCTATCGAGGGTATAGATATTCTCTTTCTCAAAGTACACCTCAACTCCGGCTTCTTTCAGTTCTCTGACTGTTACAAGGCTGTCCACCGTATTCCTCGCAAATCTGCTGACAGACTTTGTTACTATCAGGTCTATTTTTCCACTTAAAGCATCGTTAACCATTTCCTTAAAGCCTGCACGGTGTTTTGTATTTACCGCCGTGATACCTTCGTCTGTATACACTTTTACAAACTCCCATTCAGGTTTGGATTGTATGTACCTTGTATAATAATCAACCTGTGCCTCATAGCTTGTAAGCTGCTCCTCACTATCCGTTGATACTCTCGCATATGCCGCCACCCTACGTTTTGTTGCAGAATTGATTGCCGTCTTTGAAAAAGGATGTAGCGTCTGTGGTATAACCGTTACTGCTCTTGCCATAATTTCATCCCTTATTCCTTTCCAGTGTCTTCTGTCG
>CAYMCT010000232.1:0-2829 GCA_964389075.1 uncultured Lachnospiraceae bacterium | reverse complement strand
CGTCCAGAAAGATTTAACAAGGTGTAACTGCATATCTTTTAATTCTGATATACATAAAAACCTGCCTTCCTGACCATATACTCTGTAACGCTCTCCCTCAACACCGTTACGCCATGTCATTCTCACGCCGTTTATAATGCTCTTTTCCTGCTTTGCATTAAGATGTATTTCCGGCAAATCAAAAAACAGCTCATCTGTAGCCTTGAGTGCAGTAGAAATATCTTCCAAACCGTCAAGCATCTCCACGGTATACGCATCGTCAACACCAAAGCCTGCTGCAGCTGTACGCCGCAGCTCAGTCATTACAGCTCCGCATCCAAGCTTTGTGCCTATATCATCGCACAGCGAACGGATATAGGTGCCCTTTGAGCAATGTACGCTTATTTTCACATATGGGATTGATATATTCAATATTTCAATTGAATATATTTCAATATCACGTGCCTCACGCTCAAGCTCAATACCTTCACGTGCAAGCTCATACAGCTTTTTGGCGTCTTTTTTTATCGCACTGTACATAGGCGGAATCTGCTTTTGCTTTCCTTTAAACGAATGTATAACCGATTCAATTTCATTATCAGTAACTGTTACAGAGCTTGTTTTTAGTAATACACCCTCAATATCAAGAGTATCTGTACACTTGCCCAATTCAAGCACAGCCTCATAATGCTTATCAGATTCGGTAAGCATATCTGCCGCCTTAGTTGCATTGCCGATGCATATAGGCAAAACTCCTGTTGCCAACGGATCGAGCGTACCTGTATGTCCCACACGGCGTGTTCCGAAACGCTTACGCATCATCGCAACCACGTCGTGAGAGGTTTTTCCTCTCGGCTTATCTATTACTACAATTCCATTCATACGAGAATCTCTCCGAAAGCTTCAACAATAAGCTTTTCTGCTGCTTCAGGCGAATCTGCCTCAACAGTACATCCGGCAGCCTTAGTATGTCCGCCGCCACCAAATTTCATCGCAACAGCAGCCACATCGTGTTCTCCTACAGAGCGCATACTTGCACGGATTTTACCGTCTGACGCTTTTATGGCTACAGCAACTTCTGTACCACGTATCCGTCTTGGAATCTCTACAACATCCTGCAATTCGTTTGCCGTCACGCCATACTTTTCCAGCAAAGAAGGCTCCACACTTACTATTCTCAGCTTTCCGCCGTAATATGAATGTATACTGCCGGTAAGCTCTGCTTTTAAAAGCTCCTGCTCAAGGCCTACACAGTCAAACATAAGTCGGTTGATTTCCGAATGGTCAATCCCCTTTCCAACAAGCAATGCCGCCATTTTGAAAGTTTTCGGGGATACGTTCGAATATGCAAAGCTGCCTGTATCAGAACAGATTGCAGCATAAAGGTATGCCGCAATCTCCTTTGTCAATTCAATGCCCATTTCCATACACAGCTCTGTTAATATCTCGCCCGTGGCAGATGCATCCTCTACCACAAGATTAACGTCACCAAAACGGGTATTTGTTTTATGATGGTCTATATTAATTACTGTTGTTGCCAAATCAGAAATTGCTTTGCGTGTTCCCATTCTGAGCTCATCACCGCAATCAAGAGCAATACAGGTATCATATTTTTCAGCAGTACCGTCGTATACAACTACACCGCCGGAAATAAAGTCAAGTCTTGACTCGATTGCTTCCTCGGCGTATATAACTGCAGTCTTTCCCATATTTCTGAGCACTGCCGCCATTGCCTGGCACGAACCGATTGCGTCTCCGTCTGCATTTATGTGCGGAAGTATCGCAACCGATTGTGCGTTTTTTATTGCTTCTATAATGTCTTTCATATATCACTCCAAATTGTTATTGAACATCAAGCGTACCTCCAACAACCTCCGACGAGGTATTATCAGCCGGTGGTGCCACAGGTGCTGATGCACCGCTTCCGCCGGAAGGTGCACTGCCCGATGTGTTTCCGGACGACGTTCCGCCGGTTGTTCCGCCTGTTGAAGTCGTACCTGATGTGCTGCCTCCGCTTGTTGCTCCTGTCGACCCCGTTCCGCCCGATGAATTAGTGCCTGACTGACCCGAGCCTGAAGATGTTGTTCCTGATGTTGTGCCGCTGCTCGTTGAACCGCCAGGTTCTGCTGTGCTGCCGGCAGTATTTCCGTCCTCGTTTTCAAGGACAGGTGCCGTTGTGGAAGTAGGAGCTGATGTAGCCTCTTCTGTACCCTCGCCGTCCATAAACTCCTCAGATTGTTCTCTATCGTAGTGGTTTGTACACTTGTTCCTCGGTTGCGTTCCTTCTACAAAATATGCCTTTACTTTCTCACAGGTTGAACCGGCAAGCTTTCCGCTTATTGAACATACCGTTGCTTCAACCACCGATGCCGGCATCGACAGCTTCGCTACCGACTGGCTCTGGGTTATTCTCTCAAACACAAGATTCCATGCCGTTACACACGGGTTGCCTGTGATTCCTGCCTTTTTAAGCGATGCAGGAGTATCAAAACCGAACCATACAGCACCTACATAGTGCGGTGTAAAACCAACAAACCACTTATCAAAGTCATCGTCAGTTGTACCGGTTTTTCCGTATGCCGGCATTCCGCTGCTCAATCTCGCATTTGTGGCTGTACCGTATGACATATTTACCGGTCCTGATAGCAGGTCTGCTGTTATGAATGCTGCCGATTCGCTCATCGCCTGCACTTCATTAACATAATTCTCTAAAATTATCTCTCCCGACGAATCCTCTACCCTTGTGTATGTGTACGGAGTGATGTATTTACCTCTGTTTACAAATACACCGTATGCTGCCGCCATTTCCTTAACTGTTACGCCCTGAGTAAGACCGCCAAGAGCAAGTGA
>CAYMCT010000231.1:0-2864 GCA_964389075.1 uncultured Lachnospiraceae bacterium | reverse complement strand
AAAATCTATGGCAAATAATTGAAATTACATGTTTGTTATGCTAAAATCAGTGTATAACCAACGAATGGAGTGAATTTAATGAACGATGAGCGAAAGCAGATGTTAAAGCTTCTTGGAGAACGGTTTGTGTTTTTCAGAAAAAAGAAGGGATACTCACGAAAGAAAGCAGCAACAATTCTTGGAATTACTTCAAGAACACTGGCATCATACGAACGTGGCGAACGGGAAATTTCACTTGATTCAACGAAGAATCTTGCAACTCTCTATGGCACCACCTTCGAGCAGCTTACCGATTATAAGTGTATACATACAAAAACAGATGATTCTATAACAGAAGAGGAGTACGGTCTTGACAGGTTATTACTATAAAGCTAAAAGAAGACACTTAAGAATAAGCCAGAGCGAGGTGGCAAACGATATAGGAGTTTCACGATACACGCTCGCAAGATACGAAACCGGTAAAGCAGAAATTCCTGTTACCATTGCCATAAAGCTGAACAGGTATTTTAAAATGACAGAAAAACACTCATATTGACATATTCTGATACATGTGATATAATCTAACCATAAAGCTTACAATTTTACATTGTATACAATTGGGAGTGAATGGTATGAAATGTAATATTTGCGGTGCGGAATTTTATTCAGGAGAAAAAGAGTGCAAATACTGCGGTAACGAGTTGCCTGAGGTTTTTCAGACACGTGCTGAATCAAAGCCGGCAGAAACCGGCAAAAGCAACGCTGAAATCCACTCTCCGGACGAAAAAATATCAGAAAACGCCGAAAGGCATGTATTTGTACCCAAATCCGAAAAGCAATACTGTGCAAAATGCGGCAGACCTCTCGAGGGCAACACGGGCAAATGTATCGTTTGTGAAGCTTCAGAGGTAGGAAAATATCGCAAGGATATTACAAAAGAGAATGCGGAGGAATATGATATGTCAGGGTCAAGAAAACGCAAACGTAAAAAGAAAGGACACAGCATCGCTGTTTTTCTGATATTATTTGTTGTGATGATACTGCTGTTCTTTGTATCGGTATATTTCGGCGTTGAGTTGCTGGGCGGATTGTCAAAAGATGAAGAAGCCACAGAAACTCCTCATCCGCCAACAGAGATTATAGCCACATCGCAGCCGAAGCCTGCAAGAACACCTGAACCTGTTGATACTGATACAAACGACAATTCTGATGAAGCATCAGCAACTGAGCCGTCAGCCGACAGGCCCGAAGATGTAATCAGTTATTACGGCGGCGAATATTTGTTTCCGTCATATGAGAAAATCATATCCGAGAATGACCTGGACAAATTAGAACGTCAGGATATCAAGCTTATACTTCAGGAAATATACGCACGATACGGTTTTACTTTCGAGGATGATGATTTAGTGGAATATTTTGAATCACAAAGCTGGTATGTTCCGACTACAACAGACATCAAAGAAGTTGAATCCAAACTCAACAAATATGAAAAAGAAAATATAGAAATAATAGAAAAATACCAACGAAAAAAGGGTTGGCGCATTTAAAACACGAAAAGGAGCTTGTCAGCTCCTTTTTTACTTTATAGGAAATGAGCAATTTCCTATAAAGTAAAAAAGCGTCCGAGTTACCCATTAACGAACGCTTTTCACCCTTTTATCCCAGAGGATTTTACCTTGTAATTCGATTATACAACAAAAAAAATAAAAATTCAACAATTTTCAGATAAAGTAATTAAATTGTAAAAATTGTAAATTTCCTATAACACTTTTCAATCAAAATAATCGGAAAAGAAAACATATGCAAGCGCCAGCAGCAGGAGCTTATCATCACAATCATTAAGAAGCAACGCAATAATTATCACCAGCAGAATTATATCATCGGACTGAAGTCTGCCGACAGTAAGTCCATGTCCCCGTACGGGTACGGTCTTTTTTGATATCTCAGCTGTGTGATGTTCCTGCGTCTGCGAGGGTTTGGCAGATGTATTGATAGCCTTTGGCATATTGTTATAGCTGTAGGACTTATACATTTATATCCCCCCTTTAAACAAATCAGAAAGCTGAGCCATATTGAGAAGCTTTACTGCATTATCAATTGTTTTTTTTCTGTTCTCCCTCATATACGGTTTAAGCGACATAAGCAGATTTGAACGGTTATCTCCCCCGGATGAAAGCTTGCTTAAAAGACTCTGCGCCTGAAGCATCAAATCAGCCGACGAAGGCTCAGCCTCCGAAGCTTCTGAGCCACCGTCAGGTGTATCTTTATTTAATATATTTACCATCGAATTAATTTTTTCTTCTGCATTGTCACCGAGCAGGCTTTTGAGCGTTTCCATCATATCTGCCATTACTGTATATACCCCCTGTTTATTTTAACATTTTAAGTATCATTTCCTTTGAAATTCCGTTTAAAGCTTTTTTTACCTCGTCCGGGTTCAGTTGGTTGAATTTTTTCAGCATATCAGCCTTTTCAGCATCACTTATGCTTTGTTGAAGCTTTTTCCCTTGTGCCGAATTCAGAAAATCATTGATTTCTTTGAGCTGCTTATCACTAAAGCTGCTCATTATTTCATTAATATCCACAAAATCAGCTCCTTTTGAATATATACTGTATTATATGCAGTTTAAACTATATAGTGAACAAAAAAATTTATATATTTTGTCAATTAAAAATCTTGCAATTTATGTCATTGTATGATATGATAAAATGGTGATTATATATGTATATAATAAATAAATGCAGGAGGATTACAAATGTATATAGGCATTGATTTAGGCGGAACTAATATTGCTGTCGGCATAGTTTCAGATGACGGAAAAATCCTTATCCATGATTCAGTTCCAACCAACAGCACAAGACCTACTATTGAGATAGTAAAAGAT
>CAYMCT010000230.1:0-2887 GCA_964389075.1 uncultured Lachnospiraceae bacterium | reverse complement strand
ATCAAGATATACATTGCCCGTTACACCGCTAATCGCATTATCCTTTATATTGGCATCCCATTTTACCACAAGCTCATATTGCCCGTCACCGTCAAGGTCTCCGCACGACGCTTCGCCTACAGTATACGGATATGCTGTTTCTCCATCAACAAAGTCTGCCGGAATATCCATTGGGATATCTATATAGTTATTATTCCATACTTCAACCGCTTTGCATTGCTCTTTTCCGATAATTGCAACGCTGTAGGTATCATTCGCTGTCCCTGAACGGTCAAGATAATTTGTACTGTCATCAATCACCGCAATTTTTTCGCCGTTACGATACACCTCAAAGTCGGGTGCTGCCTGAATTTCGCTTACACTGCACTCTTCGCCTGAAAGTCTCCAGCTAAGATAAACCCCGTTCGCTGTTTTTACCGCAACAAGACCTCTGTCGAGTTTTTCCATTCGGCGTTTATAGGTCTTATCACCGTAGGTAAAACTCACAGTAGCAGTTGCTGATTCTTCTAATTCAATAACATCCGGATTCGCCGCCCATGCTGTTGTACCTGCAAATATGCTTGATGAAAGCACTATTGTGATAACTTGATTCTTAAAAAACATCTTTTCTCTCCTTTATATGCGACAGCTTATCCAAAAATGGATATTCTGTAAAGCTTAACGCCGTGCGGCGGAATTGTTGATGTTATTTCAGTTACGCCGTTCTGTTCAGCTCCGCTCCAGATTTCTGCTGCTGATACCTTATCATTTATGCCTATAAATACAGGTGAGAATGATGCTGTTAATTCCTCATCGCCTGTGTTGAACTGACCAACGTAATATTCGCCGTTTGCACCGTTTGCCGCCCATACAATCTCATCACCCTTGCGGTATACTTCTCTGCCCCCGGTTGAGGTCTGGTTGATTTCGATTATATCCTTATTCTGCATAAGAGATAATGTGAACTCATCATTTAATGGCATATCTCCGCCAAACATCAGCGGTGAACGGAATAATGCCCACAGGCTCATCAAAAGTTTCTGTTCGTCATGAGTGAAGTTTGTAGGTTCTCCGCCCTCACAGTTGCACATTCTGAGTCTGCCAAGTGGAAGCATATCGCAGTCAGGCCAATGTCCCTCCTTTACATACGGGAACCAGTCGTGGCAATAATCGAACATTTTTTTGAGCAGTTCCCAGTTATCCCAGAAATCGTCGGTCATTCGCCACATATTTGCAAATTCGCCAAGATGCTCTGCCTCTCTGACAGGTGCCGAACCCGGAGATAATGATAATACCATTTCTCTGCCACAGTTCTTTATTGCCTTGTTTATAGCCTCTACTTCCTCTTTATGATACGGTCTTGCTATATCGTCAACCTTAACAAAATCCACTCCCCATGATGCGTAAAGTTCAAAGATTGAGTTATAATACTCCTGTGCACCGTTTCGCTTCATATCAACACCGCACATATCACCGTTCCAACCACACACACTGCCAAAATCAGCAATTTCTGCCGCAGCTATGTTCGTACCCTTTATTTTTACATTTTCGCGGATTGCCTGCTTTGGTATACCACGCAAAATATGTATACCGAACTTTAAACCGAGTGAATGTACATAATCTGCCAAAGCCTTAAAGCCTACGCCCCCTTTTGCTGACGGAAAACGGTTAATCGCAGGCATAAGTCTGCCGCATTCGTCCATAATAAGTCGGGCATCCGCATTATACCAGTGATTCTTTGCATTCGGTTCAAACCACTGTATGTCTACCACAATATATTCCCAACCGTATTCTTTCAGATTTTCTGCCATATATTCTGCATTGGCTCGCACCTGTTCTTCATTCACAGCCGCACCGTAGCAGTCCCAGCTGTTCCACCCCATAGGCGGTGTTTTTGCTATATTATTCATATCATTTCCCTCTCTCTTATAGGTATACCCATATTATAACAAACTAATATTGCTATTTCAATATCCAAAATTAGCTATTCTTCATTTTTCTTCTCATTCGGTTAAGGTGCCTTTCAAAATTACCGCTTGAAATAAACTCTGCCAGTATATACTGGTCAAGCACAGGCACAGAACACGAATACATTCCAAGTCGCCTGTAATATTCTTCTATCAGCGTTTCGGGCAGAAGCATATACCCCACTCTCATTGATGGGGACAGACTTTTTGAAAATGTGTTTATATAGATTACTCTGTTATTCATATCAAGCGAATACAGTGATTCAATCGGTTGACCGGGCATAAAAAACTCACTGTCGAAATCATCTTCTATAATGTATTTACCGTCCCCCGCCCAATGTAAATATTCGTACCGTTTTGCTATAGAGGTTGTTACTCCCGTAGGATAGCTGTGGAACGGTGTGACGTGCAGTACATCAATGCCGCACAGCTCATTACTCTCTATTCCGTCTTTACCCATTTTTAACTTTTTAAGCTTCGCATCTGCACCACGGTACACCGCTTCTATCTGTGCATATGACGGATTCTCTATTCCGTACACCTTATCTCTGCCAAGAATCTGCACAATGTTCTCATAAAGCTGTTCCGAGCCTGAGCCTATAATTATCTGATTCGGCTTTGCAATCATACCACGATAACGGAGAAGATAATCAGAAATAGCATTACGCAAAACAGCGCAGCCCTCGTTCGGTGATTTTATAAACAGCTTTTCGCCGTTTTCCGATATTACTTTTCGTATTGTCTTAAACCACACAGAATATTCAAAATCGGTATTCCTTGGAGTTTGTTCCGGCTCTTTTAAATGCTCTATTTTTATGTCCCTATCATTTTTATACATAGAAGAGAATACATCCAGCTTGCAGACATAATATCCGCTTCGCTCTCTTGATGTTATATATCCCTCATCAGCCAATATACTGTATGCTCTCTCAACTGTTATA
>CAYMCT010000229.1:0-2892 GCA_964389075.1 uncultured Lachnospiraceae bacterium | reverse complement strand
TTACGCCGGATGCCATAAAAGCAATTGCTGATAAGGCTATTGAACGTAACACAGGTGCAAGAGGCTTGCGTGCTATAATTGAGGACTGTATGACAGACATTATGTTTGACACTCCTTCAGATGAGGATATCGAAAAGGTTGTTGTAACAGAAGGCTGCATATTGAACAATGAGCCGCCGGTTGTGGAACGCAGAGAAAAGCTGTCACTTACAGAAAAGCTTGCGTTTGAACTGCCTGAAAAGAAAGAAAACAAAGGCTAAGAAGGGGAAATAGGTTATATGTTTGTTTCAAAGGATTTATCGGTAAACGAGAAAAATCATCTTGTAATAGGTAAAAACGATACGGTAGAGCTTGCGAAGGAGTTCGGTACCCCGTTATACGTTCTCGATGAAGATTTGCTGCGTGAAAACTGTCGTATATATAAGAATGCAATAGAGAAATACTATGGCGGTAACGGATTGATTCTTTATGCAAACAAAGCACTTTGTACAGTTCATACCTGTAGAATTGCAGATGAGGAGGGACTGGGCGTTGATGTTGTTTCGGGCGGTG
The DNA here is from genome assembly GCA_964389075.1 of uncultured Lachnospiraceae bacterium. Classification (GTDB taxonomy): domain Bacteria; phylum Bacillota; class Clostridia; order UBA1381; family UBA1381; genus Ornithomonoglobus. Next base: position 2,340 of record CAYMCT010000229.1, on the reverse strand, counting down.
AGCTCTATACGGCAATTAAAGCAGGCTTTCCTATGGACAAGGTATATTTCCACGGTAACAATAAAACTACTGCTGAGCTTGAAATGGCAGTAGAAAACGGTGTGGGTCATATAATTGTCGATAATATGTATGAGCTTGAAAGGCTTAATGTGATTGCAAAGGCAAAGGGTATTGTTCAGAACATAATGTTCAGAATAAAGCCGGGCGTTGATGCACATACACACAGCTTTATACAGACCGGTCAGATAGACTCAAAATTCGGTGTTGCACTCGAAAACGGTGAAGCGTTCGAGATTTATAAAACGGCGCATGAGCTGTCAAATGTCAACCCTGACGGACTGCATTGTCACATAGGCTCGCAGATATTTGAGGTAGAGCCTTTTGTGAAAGCGGCAGAGGTTATGATGAATTTCGCAGGCGACCTGAAGGATAAGCTGGGTCTGGTAATCAAAAAGCTTAACCTTGGCGGCGGATACGGAATCAGATATACCGAGAAAGACGACCCTGTTCCGTATGATGAATATATCAGACACGTATCAGAGGTTGTGAAGGACATAGCCGGCAAGCGTGGACTTGAAATTCCGTTCATATTAATGGAGCCGGGACGTTCGATTGTTGCACCTGCCGGTATAACTCTGTATACCGTAGGCTCGGTAAAGGACATAAAGGACGTAAGAAAATATGTAAGTGTAGACGGCGGTATGGCTGACAACCCGAGGTATATTATGTACGAGTCGGAATACACAGCTGTAGTTGCAAACAAGGCAAAAGATGCAGCAACCGATAAGGTTACAGTTGCAGGAAAATGCTGCGAGAGTGGTGACTTGCTTTTAAAGGATGCAATGCTTGCACCGGTTGAGAGCGGCGATATACTGGCAGTCCTTGCAACGGGCGCATATAACTATTCAATGGCATCTAACTATAACAGAATCCCACGTCCTGCAATGGTTGCGGTTTCGGGCGGTAAAGCAAAGGTTATAGTAAAACGTGAAACCTATGAAGATGTAATTAAAAACGATGTATATTAATACAAAAGCACTGCTGCGGCGGTGCTTTTGTCATTCGTAATTAAAAATCATGGCAACAACCATATGATAAATTGTTATTCTCAAATAATTGAACAATTTCTTCAACTATTTCAAAATCAGATAGCTCATCATTTTTTATAATATTTTGTATCGCTCTTAAAATATCTATGGCTTTTGTTTGTGCTATTGCGTTTGCGTCAATGTTTAAACAATCCAATTTTTTACAAACCAATTCAGCAATATCTTCAGAAATCAGTTCAAGCTTTATATCCATATCTGTAATCTCCATTATTATAATATAATCATTGTATCAGATTATAAACAATTTGTCAATTAAAATATGCAATGGCGGATAATTTTAATTCAAGCTATGTATAGTATAATTGACATATAATAATTTTTATCGGAGATGATGTAATGTATAAACTATCGGAACGTCTGAAGGTTTTGCGTGAACGTGATAATATTAGCCAAAATGCTTTAGCAAAAGAACTAAATATTACTCGTGCTACGATAAATGCATGGGAAATGGGCATTAGCTATCCTAATGCACAATCTCTGATTTTGTTATCTAAATATTTTAATACAAGTGTAGACTATCTGTTGGGAATAGATGAAAGAAATATGCTGAACATCAGCGAATTGAATCATACTGAGCAGGGGATAGTTTCTAAAATGGTGAAGTATTTAATTTCATTAAAATAACAGGCAAAAGCACTGCTGCGGCGGTGCTTTTTGTGATTCTCTTAGAATTTACGGTGATGATGAATAATTATGCATTTTATTAATATTTAACAAAAAAAACGTACGCATGGGGTATCTTTAGTTAAAAAATTCGGTTGACACACAATTTGAATTATGATATAATTTTGAATATTAGTATTATTTTAGGAATAACATACTTTATTCTGGAAAACGGAGGATATATAGCGATGGCAAAAGTTGCAGTTATGGGATACGGAACAGTAGGCAGCGGCGTTTATGACATAATTAAGATGAACGGCGCAAAGCTTACAGAAAACGCAGGCGAGCCAATCGAGATTAAATACATTCTTGATATCCGTGATTTTGACGACCATCCTGAGAAGCATTTATTCACAAAGGATGTTCAGGACATTATAAACGACAGCGAGATAAGTGTTGTTGCTGAGGTTATGGGCGGACTTCATCCTGCATATGAGTTTACAAAAGACCTTCTTATGGCAGGAAAGAGCGTTGTAACCTCAAACAAGGAGCTTGTTGCTAAGTACGGCTCGGAGCTTCTTGAGATTGCAAGAGAAAAGAATGTAAACTATCTCTTTGAGGCGTCGGT
>CAYMCT010000228.1:0-2892 GCA_964389075.1 uncultured Lachnospiraceae bacterium | reverse complement strand
AACATCTGTTCAATGATGTCAGAGCTTGGTCGTGAAACAGTTTCAGCTTATGCTGCAGCTAAGGGTGGCTTGAAGATGCTCACAAGAAATATCTGTTCAGAGTATGGTCAGTATAATATCCAGTGTAACGGTCTCGGCCCCGGTTACATAGCTACACCGCAGACTGCTCCTTTAAGAGAGCCGCAGGCTGACGGTTCAAAGCACCCGTTTGACAGCTTTATCTGTGCTAAGACACCTGCAGGAAGATGGCTTAACCCTGATGAGTTGGGCGGCCCTGCGGTATTCCTTGCATCAGAGGCTTCAAATGCAGTAAACGGTCACATTCTTTATGTTGACGGCGGTATATTAGCATACATCGGCAAGCAACCGTAACCCAAACAGTTTCTTTTTGCACATAACGAACAAAGCTCACCGCTCGATGTATAAACCATACATCTTCGGGATTCGCTTTATCCGTTCTGCATCAAAAATAAATCAGTTTGAGTGCAGTTTCTTTTTGCACATAACGAACAAAACAAGGGAGCATTGCTTTTGCAATGCTCCTTTCACATTGTCAGAATTAAATCGTCGCCGAAAACTCTTAGCTCGTCAAGACTTTTAGCACCTGTGTATTTGTCGAGCAGCTGTTGCTGTACGGGTGCGGGAAGTGAATCGAAATACGCTTTCGATTTCGGGTCGGTTTTAATCAGCTCCAGAGTAGAATTAAATTCCATAAAGATACCTCATAAAAAATAAAGAGTAAAACTGTTGTTTCACTCTTTATTATGGATTGTTAAACGGATTTTATGCACGGATAAGAAGCCCGTTTATATGATCCTCTTTTGCAATTTCTTTAATTTTATAGTGGAGCTTTTTGCCGGTTGCATTTACCGGAATACTTGAAACGAATCTGTAGTATCTTGGTCTTTTGTAGTTTGCAATCATAGGGCTGTTCTTGCAGAACTTTTCAAGCTCTTCAACGGTGAGTGATTCGTCATTTTTGATAATGTATGCTGTTACAAGCTCGCCGCGTATTTTGTCAGGTATAGCTGTTACAATGCTGTCGGCAACCTTTGGGTGGGTGTTAAGAACCTCTTCTACCTGAGTTGGGTAGATGTTTTCGCCGCCTGATATAATCATATCATCTTTTCTTCCTACAACGCTTATGAAATGGTTTGAATCCCAGGTTCCGAGGGCGTTTGTGTACAAATATCCGTTATGGAATTTGCGTTCTGTTTCTTCCTCGTTATTGTAATAGAAATATGAAGATTTTGCCTGCGATTTTATAATGATTTCACCTACTTCCTTGCCGTCCTGAGCAGCAAGTTCGTCGGGCTCTGCGTGGCGGTCGTCAAACACCTTAACGATACGCACATCGTCGTCTGTGCAAGAACGGCCTGCTGTTCCTGCCATAGCAGGGAGGTCTGTAGGACGAAGGAATGTATTCCAGAATGATTCGGTTGTGCCGTAGCCGTTGAATATTTTAGGTGTAAGGACCTTCTGGTACTTGATACAAGCTGCACGTTCGAGTGGTGCGCCCATTGTGACGATGCCCCGTAATGATGAAAGATCATAGCCTTCACGCTCCTGAGCCTCTGTAAGACGTTCAAGTACGTTCGGAACACCTATTACGAATGTAAGCTTGTATTGTTCTACATACTTTAATGTTGTTACCGGATCAAACTTACGCATAATGGTTACTGAACCGCCGGCATAGAGTGTCGGTGTAATGCCGCCCGAATGCAAACCGCCACGGTGGAACCATGGTGTAGTGTTCATTGACTTGTCCTCTGAGCTGAACGGGAAGTGTATCATAACGTCGTGTGCACTGAGGACCTCGTTGATGCTTGTAAGACATACGCCCTTGGGCATACCTGTTGTACCTGATGTATAAAGGCGAGTTGTTTCGTCGTATATTGAAAGCGGCCAGGTCAAGATGGGGTCTGCGTCTGAGTGTGATTCGATAAATGAAGCATAACGGATAGAGCCTGCAATCGGTTTTGAATCTGATTCAGGCGAATCAACCATAATTATAACCTTAGGTCTGTGCTTTGTGATAGATAATGCCTGCTCAACGGCTGTTTTGTTTACTGACTCGTAAATGAATACAAGCGGACAACTGTCGTCGATGGTCTGTGCGATTTCTCCTGCTGAAAGGCGGAAGTTAATCGGACAGCTTACTGTGCCTGTCTTATGGCAGGCGAGATAAGTAAAGACAAACTCAGGGCAATTGAGCAACTGGAACATTACAACGCTTCCTTTGTTTACTCCTGCTTCGAGTATTGCGTTTGCGAATTTGTTGGAAATGGCATTCAGCTCACTGTATGACCAGCGAGTGTTTGTTTCGGGGTAGAAAAGCGCTTCGTGATTACCGAATCTGTAAACATTACGCATAAATCCGCAAAGCCAGGTGTATTCTGCTTCAAGCGCCTTTCTGAATGTGTCTACACGCTTCTGTTTTGTGTCCGAAATGAATTTTGCTTTCGCATTGTTTATAGCTTCTTCAATATCACTGAACAGGCTTTCAACATCTTGTTCTGTGTATTCGTAGTTTGATTTGTTTGTACAATTTTCTAAAAGACGGATTGTATCAAGGATTTTATCTTTTCTTGTAGAAGTGATTCTGGCGAATCTATCTTTTTTACTTTCTTTCTGCATATTAAACCTCCAATTAATAGTTTTAAAAACATTATATCACAAATATTGTGAAAAGTCAATGCAAAATCATGTATTTTAGGATTTATTTGCAATAATTTTAAAATATTGCAAATAAAAATATAGCCATCAAGAATTGATGGCTATATTTTAAAATTATTTTCTTCTGAAAAGCTTTGCTATCTGTATAATGGCTAATGTGCCGAGAGATAAGCCGTATATTGTCAGAATTTCTGTAATATTCAACGCTGATACACT
>CAYMCT010000227.1:0-2908 GCA_964389075.1 uncultured Lachnospiraceae bacterium | reverse complement strand
AATATGCAACGCAAGGAAATAAACCGTATCTTAAATAACAAATATAAACATCACAATTTTTCTTTATAAATTTATCAATATCAATCCACGAGATTTTTACAAAAACTATTGTAAATTATAAAAAAATGTGGTATACTGTACATGTCACATAATCTAAAACTAAATATATTGTATGTATAATTAATTATAAGTATAACAATAATAAGACGAAGTGGCAGTTTTTCCTTTTGGTAAAAACGCGAGCTTTTTTTTCGTTTGCTACTTTGCTTTGTTGTAATTATAGTTAAATGAAGTTTAGATTGTGTGACAACATTCGGAGCGAGCGTTTTTCGATGTGTGGCTCTGAATGGAGTCACACATTTTTTGAATTATTATAGAGGGAGAAGTAAAGATATGGATATAAAACTTGAGCTTATTTCAGAAGATATTGCTAAACAGGTATGCAAAAAATTAGACAATATAAATATTGATATAAATGAGATAGCACAAACTAAGGCGATAAATATATTAACTGAGATACAAAAGATTATTAAAAATGATGATTTGACAGATTTTGATATGATAGAGAAAATTGTAGTTTTGTTTGAGGACAACAATTTATCCTGTGGCAACTGTCATGATTTTTAAACGAAAAAGCGGCACGATGCCGCTTTTTTTAGCTTCTGCCGGCTATTGCACCGAGAACACCGGCGGCAGCGGCGCTTATGATGAGTGCAGTAGTGCGGATATGCAGTGCAAAGCCACCGTTTACGGAGATTGAGCCTATAACGGTTATAATAATAAAAATCAGGCTTACGGCAAGCGAGTTCAGAATGATACGTGAGAACGCATTGCGTGCCGCAACGAACGCACCTGAAAATATACCGAGCAGAATACCGGCAAATAGTCCGACACTCACAGTCTGCTCCTTTACAAGGTTGAAATATATAAGCACAGCACCGATTATTAAAAACAGTACACAAATAACAATTGCAACCAAAGCTCCTTTTATAATTCCTTTAAAATTCATAAAAAAATTCCTCCATACTGATATATAATAAAATATATTCACAGTAACGGAGGAATATTTCTTAAAATGTCTGAGAGATAAATTTTCGTATCTCGTCCTCGGCAGTATTAACCTCTTTTTCAAACTCTGACGCACTCACACGAATAGCACCGTTGCCGAGTATGATAAGCTGTTCAAGATTATCCGAGGTTGCAACACGAACTCTGTGCTTTTTTGCAAGCTCGTGAGAAACCTTTTCTATATAGGCATCGGCAGTTTCCGCTTCCTTTGTGTATACCACATTGATGTTGTTTACACGTTCAACCTCGCCCTGATTGCCCTTTACCTTGTACGCATCAAATACGAGAATAAGCTCACATTTAGAATAGCCGCAGTAGTTACATAATTTATTAATCAAAAGCTCACGTGCATGGTCAAGGCTTTGTTGAGCCGCCTCCTTAAGTCCGTCCCATGCGAATATAATATTATATCCGTCAACAAGCAGGTATTCGGGACCTGACGGCAACGGCTTTGACTTGAACTTAGGCTGAGCCGGTGCTTTTTTTATGCGTTTTTGCATAGCGGTATGTGCCGTTGTTTTAACGGGACCGTAGGTTCGCTCGAATATACGCAAAAGCTCGTCATCGGTTGCGGCACGTTCGATGTAGTCAATAACACGGCTTTGAGCTTGTGCAAGCTCTTCAAGTGACTTCAGCGCACTTTCAAGATGCATATGCTTATACACCTCGTCCCACTTAACCGTGAATCCGGCACCGTGTGCGCAGAATACGGAATCAGCCGTATTTTCGGTATCGGCATCTGCGTTGTATCCGAGCTGTGCAATAACCTCATCGGTGTTATGGCAGGGTCTGTAGCCTTCAAGTGAGCAGTGGAGCTTGCCGTGTCCGCTTGAATATGCAATAACATCGGCGCTGTACCCACGCATTTCCGATACCGGCGCACTGCCCGAAATTATTCCCGTATCGCCGATTATTTCAGGCGGATTGAACTCACCGCCCATAAGCTCAATATCGGTCATAGCTCTGCCGATGTTCGTCTGCGGTATTTCGAGAGTGAACGAATACCACGGCTCAAGCAATACGCTTTGTGCATTCCTTAGTCCGTGACGTACAGCACGGTAAGTAGCCTGACGGAAATCACCGCCCTCAGTGTGCTTTTTATGGGCTCTGCCCGAGGCAAGCGTTATTTTCATATCAGTAATTGGTGAGCCGGTCAGCACACCAAGATGTGTTTTCTCGTGGAGATGGGTGAGGATAAGTCTTTGCCAGTTCCTGTCAAGCTCGTCCTCACTGCAGTCGGTAACAAATTTAAGACCTGCACCTCTTTGCAGAGGCTCAAGTATCAAATGCACCTCCGCATAGTGACGGAGCGGCTCAAAATGTCCAACACCCTCAACCTTGTCCGCAATTGTTTCACGGTAGGCGATAGAGCCCTGACCGAACTCAACCTCAAACCTGAACCGCTCAAATATAATCCTGCGAAGCACCTCAAGCTGAACCTCGCCCATAAGCCGAAGCTGAATTTCAATTCCGTTCCAAAGAATTTGCAGTTGCGGGTCCTCTTCTTCAAGCCTGCGCAGATGATAGAGAGCGGTATGCACATCGGTGTTATCCTGAATTTCAACACGGTAGGTGAGTACAGGCTCAAGCACAGGGGCAGGGGAGTTCATTTCCTCGCCGAGAACGGCGGCGGCACGGTCGGCGTCCTTTTCGCTTACCTCGATGATAAGTTCGTCGTGGACCTGCAAAATCAGACGTGCATCCAGCTTTTCCTCCTTAAGTCGGCGGAAAACCTTTACCATTGCAATTTTGATGATGTCAGCGGCGGTGCCTTGAACAGGTGCGTTCATTGCGGCACGTTTTCCGAAAGCCTGCACGTTTTTGTTGGAGTTTTTAAGCT
>CAYMCT010000226.1:0-2916 GCA_964389075.1 uncultured Lachnospiraceae bacterium | reverse complement strand
AAAATTCACAAGAGGTAAATGTTTTATGAAAAAATCAAATGAAGAATGGAGCATTGTTATCAAGCCAAAAACCGGTTGGTTTGAAATTGACCTGAAAGGGATATGGCAATATAAAGACCTGATACTGATGTTTTTAAAACGTAATTTCAACAGTGCATACAAGCAGACGGTTCTCGGACCACTGTGGTTTCTGATTTCACCGCTGCTTTCGACGGCGATGCACACGGTTGTGTTTGGTAAGATTGCTAATATTTCAACCGATGGCGTGCCTCAGTTTCTGTTTTATCTTTGCTCGCATGCAGCATGGAGCTATTTCTCTGCGTGTCTTACTTCGACTGCATCAACGTTCACAGGCAATGCGCATCTTTTCGGAAAGGTATATTTTCCACGTCTTGTAACACCGATAACGAGTGTTATATATGCGTTGCTGTCGTTCTTTATTCAGATACTGCTGATGATTGTGGTTATGCTTATTTTTGCGGCAAACGGTGAGGTGATTATCCCTAACAGATATATAGTTCTTGTTCCGCTTATGATTGTACAGATGGCACTTCTCGGACTGGGCTTCGGGATTATTATTTCGTCTGTGACAACCAAGTATCGTGACCTTTCTGTGCTGGTAGGGTTTGGTGTGCAGCTGTGGATGTACGCAAGTCCTGTTGTATATCCGATTTCTCAGGCGGCGTCAATCAGCAGTAAGTATGCAGAGATTATTATGCTTAATCCTGTTGCACCTATCATTAATAACTTCCGCTACGCTGTTTTAGGCTGCGGAAGTATGGATTATACTTATTGGGGTATAAGCTGGATTGTAACGGCGGTAGTGCTGTTTTTTGGAGTGATTGTTTTTAATCGCGTAGAGAAAACTTTTATGGATACCGTGTGAGGTGTGATTAATGGATAATATAGTAATTCAAATTGATAATATAAAGAAACAGTACCGTTTGGGCACCATTGGCGGTGGCACGCTTCGCGGCGATTTGCAGAGCTGGTGGGCGAGGGTACGGCATAAAGAGGACCCGAACTCCAAAATCGGCAGTAAGGTGTATGAAAAAAACGAGAAGTTTATGGCACTTAACGGTGTTTCGTTCAATGTAAAAAAGGGTGAAACTATCGGTCTAATCGGCGGTAACGGTGCAGGTAAATCAACACTTCTGAAGTTGCTTTCACGCGTCACTGCTCCTACTGATGGTGAGATACGTGTTAAGGGCAAGATTTCGTCTATGCTTGAGGTTGGAACGGGTTTCCATCCTGAGCTTACCGGACGTGAAAATATATACCTTAACGGCGCAATTCTCGGAATGAAACGCAAAGAGGTAGATGAGCGGATTGATGAGATTATTGAATTCTCGGAGTGTGAGCAGTTTATTGATACGCCTGTCAAGCGATATTCGTCGGGTATGTTCGTGAAGCTTGCATTTTCAGTTGCGGCACATCTTAACAGTGATATTATGCTGATGGACGAGGTGCTTGCTGTAGGTGATATGGCGTTCCAGAAGAAGTGCATTGATAAGATGCTCTCCGTTGCACGTGACGAGGGAAAAACGATTATTTATGTGAGTCATAATATGCAAACTATACGTCAGCTTTGTAACAGATGTGTTGTTCTGCGTAAGGGTGAGCTTATTTTCGACGGTGATGTTGAGGAGAGTATTGATATTTATCTCAGAAATGATGAGATTATTTCAAAAACCTTTAATGAGTTCACAAAGGAATATCACAGATTCAATTTCCTTACCGATAAGGTGATTATGGATTCGCTTGAAATCATCGGTAAGGATAACTGCCATTTCAAGGATGACGAAAAAGTGAGGTTCAGGCTCAAAATGCACTGTAACGAGGATGTTGATAATTTATCGCTCAGAATGATGATTCATAACAAGGACCAGATGGTTATGGCAACAAGTGCGTGCTATAATTTTATGAGCTGTAAAAAAGGCGAGGAGTTTTCAAGGGAATTTGAGATGGACGTGACTGAGCTTGCCACGGGTACATACAAGGTTTTGCCGGTACTATTTGAGCTTAACGACATTGGTGGTGTGGTCGATGCCGACGGTGTATATCCCGGTCTTGTGTTCGAGCACGAAAAAACTACACCGATTTTGTGGCGTACCAATCTGTATGGTGATACGGCGCTTGCAGATATTGTATGTTTATAAAATTATAGCTTGAATATCTTAACGATTTGTGATAGAATATATTTATATTTAGAAAGAGGAGTGATTTGTGTGTCAAATATATGGCATGATATAAGCCCTAAGCGGATTTCGCCTGAAAGGTTTATGGCGGTAATTGAAATTCCGGCGGGGTGTAAGAATAAATATGAAATGGATAAGGACACAGGTCTTTTACGACTTGACCGTGTATTATATACATCAACACATTATCCTGCAAACTACGGTTTTATTCCGAGAACATATGCAGAGGATCGTGACCCGCTTGATGTGCTTGTTTTATGTCAGGAGGAGATTGTCCCGATGACTCTCGTTGAGTGCTATCCTGTGGGCGTACTTAAAATGATAGACGATGACCAGGTTGATGAAAAGATTATCGCTATCCCATTCAATGACCCGACCTACAATTGCTACAGTGATATTGAACAGTTACCTAAACACGTATTTGATGAAATATCACATTTCTTTAAGGTGTATAAATCGCTTGAGGGTAAATCAACTGTTGTAAATGAGGTTTTGGGTGCTGATGCAGCACGTGACATTATCACAAAGTGCATTGCTTTGTATAAGGATAATTATTGTTAATTAAAAGACCTTGACAGATTCATTATGTCAAGGTCTTTTTGCGCTTTCATTTGAGTTTTATAAATAGGACAGAATATTACGCACCAAAGGAAATATCTGATTATTAATTGACAAATTAAAACAGTTAAAGGAAAAGAAAGATTATGCTGAATTTAGT
>CAYMCT010000225.1:0-2919 GCA_964389075.1 uncultured Lachnospiraceae bacterium | reverse complement strand
TCATTTCCGTCCTTGTCGGTGCCTGAAAGCAAAGACTTGGCTTTGAGCGAGCCGCCGGTAATTTTCATATGAGTAAGGCGTGAGCCGTCCTCCTGAGTTATCTTAAATACCTTAGCGGCGAACTTGTCGGGATAGTCGGGCATAACGGTGTACCGGTCAAGTCCTGATAAAAATTCGCTGATGCCCTCCATTTTGAGGGCAGAGCCGAAATAGCAAACAAACATTTGCCGTGACTTTATTGCACGGATAACCGCTGCATCGGTCACAGCACCGTTTTCAAGAAACTCCTCCATAAGCTCCTCTGAGCAGAGTGCCGCCTGCTCTGAAAACTCAGTATCAGAAGCGTCTGTGCAGCTATCAGAGAGCTTCGATTTCAGCTCCGACATAATCTCCTCACGAGCCGATGTAGAAATATCCATTTTGTTTACGAAAATAAAAGCAGGAACATTATATCGTGCAAGAAGCCGCCACAGAGTTTCTGTGTGGCTTTTTACGCCGTCAGTGCCGCTCACTACAAGAATTGCGTAGTCAAGCACCTGCAGGGTACGTTCCATCTCGGTGGAGAAGTCAATATGACCGGGTGTGTCCAGCAAGGTGAACTCTGTATCGTTAATATTTAAAATAGCCTGCTTGGAAAAGATTGTGATACCTTTTTCACGCTCAATCTCATTTGTATCAAGGAACGCATTGCCGTGGTCAACTCTGCCGAGCTTTCGTATTTCGCCCGCTGTATAGAGCATAGCCTCGGAAAGGGTGGTTTTGCCCGAGTCAACGTGGGCAAGGATACCGGTTACATGTTTTTTCATTTAATCACCTATTAAAAATACAGCGGGAAAATTTCCCGCTGTGATTTTATTACTTAAAATAAGATACTCCGGATTCAAAGAGCTTTTGGTTCTGGTTACCCGGAACATTCGAGCTTGTGTTGTTTGAGAAACGCTCGCTGTGTCCCATCTTACCGAGGATTCGTCCGTCAGGACTCAGAATACCCTCGATAGCATCAACAGAGCCGTTAGGATTCCACTTAGTTTCATATGACGGGTTGCCCTTATCGTCAATGTACTGTGTTGCAATCTGACCGCCGGCTGCAAGCTGTGCAACAAGCTCAGGTGATGCAACGAATCGTCCCTCGCCGTGTGAAACAGGGATGAGGTGAGTGTCACCAACCTTCACGTTAGCAAGCCACGGTGAGTTTGTTGACGAAATTCTTGTACGAACCATCTGTGAAACGTGTCTGCCGATTGTATTGAAGGTAAGTGTCGGCATATCGTCAGTAAGGTCACGGATTTCGCCGTAAGGTACAAGACCGAGCTTTATAAGTGCCTGGAAACCGTTACAGATACCAAGCATCAAACCGTCACGATTCTTCAGCATATTCATAACCGCATCCTTAACCTGTGGGTTTCTGAACGCAGTTGCAATGAACTTACCTGAACCCTCAGGCTCGTCACCGCCTGAGAAACCACCCGGAAGCATAACAATCTGTGACCGGTCAATTCTCTTTTTCATTTCAGCAAGTGATTCTGAAACATCGCTTGCAGTAAGGTTACGGATAACAAATATATCAGCAACACCGCCGGCACGTTCAAAAGCACGTGCGGTATCGTATTCGCAGTTTGTACCGGGGAATACCGGAATAAATATTCTCGGCTTTGCAAACTTTTCTGTAGCAACAGCGATACTTCTCTTATCACAGGCATAGAGCTTCGGCTCGTCTGTGAAGCTGCCTGCCTTTGTCGGGAATACCTTCTCAAGCGGAGATTGCCATACATCGGCTGCCTCAAGCACTGAAAGCTCTGCACCGCAGGCACGAAGCACACCGTCATCTGTAACTGTACCAATCTCAACACCGCCTCTGATGGCAGCTGTAGCCTCAACAACGATTGAACCGATTGGCGCACCGAATAATACTTCAGGAGTAACAAGTGCGTTAAGAGTAACACCCTTATTATTACCGAACGCAGATTTTGCAATAACCTCTGCAAGACCGTAGCCCTTAACAGCTGTTGCAGAAACAACCAAGCCGTTTTCTACAGCCTCATGGATTGAATCGTACATATTCTTGAGCAGTGCGAAATCAGGCAACATATTCTCGTCCTGAACAACAGGGAAGTAGATAAGCTTAGTTCCGTTACCCTTGAAGTCCTGAGAAATAACCTTGTCAGCCTTTGCAGGAGCAACAGCGAACGATACGAGTGTCGGAGGAACGTCAAGGTCATTGAATGAGCCTGACATAGAATCCTTACCGCCGATTGACGCAATACCGAGCTCAAGCTGAGTTTTATATGCGCCCATAAGAGCAGCAAACGGCTTACCCCAGCGCTGTGGGTCTGTGCCTAATCTCTCAAAATACTCCTGGAAGGTGAGATATATCTTTTTATAATCAGCACCGAGAGCAACAGCCTTTGAAACTGATTCAATAATCGCATACATTGCGCCGTGGTACGGACTCCATTTTGAAACCTGTGGGTTATAGCCGAAGGTCATAATTGACGCAGTGTTAGTTTCGCCGTAGCGTACCGGAATTTTAGCTGCCATACCGTCGGTTGGGGTGAGCTGATTTTCGCCTGCGAACGGCATAAGCACAGTGTTTGCACCGATGCTTGAGTCGAAACGCTCCGAAAGACCCTTCTGTGAGCATACGTTGAGGTCAGAGAGAACATCAAGCCAACTATCCTTAACATTTCCGTCAAGCTTCTTATTAAATGGGCAAGCCTCATCTACAGGAAGTACAACCTCAACATCGGTATTCTTTGTAGCACCGTTTGTATTTAAGAAATCACGTGAGATGTCACAAATCAGCTTATCTCTCCATGTCATTCTCAAACGGTTTGTATCTGTAACAACAGCAACAACAGTTGCCTCTAAGTTTTCCTCGTTAGCGTACTTGATGAACTTCTGAGCGTCCTCTGCACGAAC
>CAYMCT010000224.1:0-2919 GCA_964389075.1 uncultured Lachnospiraceae bacterium | reverse complement strand
ACATTTCAACCGCCGTTTTGACTGCTGATTTCAATGCAGCTTTCTGATTTGACATAGCAGCACTATCCGTCACGCTATAGAGATCATCAACATTGCCGCTGTAACCACCGTCTGTTATCCCGAACTCTGTTGGGTTAAAGCTTGCAGACTGCGTCATATACGCACCGTATATTCCACGTGATTCCTGTGTCTGTTCCTTAACTGATATATTGGCATATGCTGCACTTCCGCCTGTTGAATACAATCTCAAGCTTACAGACTCTTTACCTGCTGTATAGATTTCAGGAATTATATATGTGGCATAGATAAATCCGCCGTCATACTGAGGTGTTGACGTTGTGGTGTTAAGCTCTACCCATTCACGTCTGTCAATCAGACTGTTTCTTTTCGGCTGTCTAGTGTTATCTGTATTCATATTTCCCGAAACAGGATCGCACACCCACAGAATCGTATCACCTGTATCACCGCCCCAAAGCTGTACGGTAAGATAGTTCGTTTCGCTCGGTGAGCATTTGAGATTTATAAGCATAGAGCCGTTGGAATTAATTGTTCTGTAGGTGTAATCAGCTCCGTCAACATTTCTTGTTTTAACATCACTGACACGAACGCTGCTGAATATATTATTACCCTCACTTGCTGTATCACCAATAATTATTCTATCAGTAAAACTACCGTCACCGCTGTAATAATAATCAGGCACAGTTTCAGCTTTTATACGATAATATGTATCATCAGCCTTTATAAGCTTATCACCCTCAAACCATTTGGGATGAGTTACTTTACCGTCCATGCTTAAATAATATTCACCTGTATATGCCTCGCCCTCGTCTTCTATTGTTGCATTTTTTATACTCTCTGCACTGAAATTGCGTATAGACGTAACATTCGTTTCGACTATAATCGGGTCTGACTTCTCGCCTGCTGCAAATGCCTTTGCAGTAACACAAGCCGTCACCACCACAACCGCAATTCCTATTGCCGTTATTTTGTATATTTTCATATACATTCTCCTTTATCGGTTAAAAAACCGCAACCGCACTCCTCGGGAGAAGTGTCCTTCCGTCAATATCATACTGGAACATCTTTTTACCGTCTGTATCAAGTGTAACGGGGTGTGAAGAATGGTTTACTATTACTGTACAGTTATCAAATTCTGCTGTTTCCAAATCTTTTCCGAACACCTTTGAACGGTGAATACCGTGATTTTCCAGTATATCAAATAAAATGTTGTTCTTCATCATCGGTACGGGATAAAGCTCGTTATTCTTTTCCGATAATGGAACATGAGGTGCAATTTTTGCACTGTAACAATAACCGTATGCGAAACCAAATGAATATACCGCACCGTTACCGATAGTTGTTTTTGCAACTGCATTAGTACCGTCTGTAAGATAAGTCGCAACACTTTCACCGTCATATGAGCAGAATATATCGCTCTGTGAAAGTCCCTTTTCGGTATACATAAACGGACTTGCATCGTGTGGCTTGCCCACGATGCCGAAACAGTTTTTAACAGTTTCGTCCATAGGTGAGTTTATAATTATTCCTCCGTTATTAACCCATTCTCTGATTTTATCTTCCATAGCACTGTTATCGTCCATGAAATAGCAATCGTTTTCAGGAATTATCAAAACAGAATATTCTTTCAATGCACCGTTTTCTATCATTGTCGGGTCAATAACGTCACAACCGTAACCACCGTCACAGCACATCTTGTACCAGCCAAGCAAATCATATCTGCGTTCCTTGTTACCGTCCACACCCATCGGCTCATATGCCGACATGGCTGACGGGAACAGAATTGCAACAGGACTTCTGTGCTTACCGTCGATTTTCGGTATAACCTCTTTTGCCCATTCATTAGCAGTTTTAAGTGAGTTATTAAAACCGTCGCTCATTCTGTGAAGAACGCCGCCGTCGTCAAGACCGCACATACCGTAGGCGTTATAACCACTCGCTCCCGATGCGACTATTGAACCAACTATTTCGCACGGGCTTAAAAATTCATAAATATCATTGTACAGGAATCTTCCCCAGTATATTCCGCCCAAGAACTCTCTGCCCTTGTTCATTGCACGCATCATACTGTGCTGACATGATGAAATATATGCGTCAGGGTCACCGTATGGGGTTATAGGTACTGTTATGAAATGACAGCAATCAACATACTGTGATACCTTGTAAAGGTCAATACCACGATTTGATGTATCCCACAAATCCGCAAGACCTACATTTGAAAGCTGTGTTGCATCTACATTTAAGAAGTAGCTCCACTGTGCCATATCAGGAACTGTGAATATGCGCTCGTCAATATTATGTATGCGATTTTGCATATCCTTAAAGTATTCGCAGAATTCGTATATTCTCCACTTCATATTGTCCGCCCACATAATTGCTTTCGGACTACGACTGTCAAGCTCATCTTTTGTATATAGCGGTGAATCAGGATATGCACACGAATACCAATAATCCTCTTTTTCTAAGGCATCAAATGAATTATGCTCTGACTTGTATGCTGCATTAAGCTCATCTATTGTCCCATAATTCATTTCAAGCCATGAGAGGTATCTTGCTCTGCCCTCTTCGTCAAAGCTCGGTGCAATTATAGGATCCCACATTGTACAGGTCGGCATAACCTCTCGTCCGTTATATTCAGTAACGCTTATGCCGTCTGAATAGTTAGAAAACAAACCTTTCAGATGTTCAATCATCGAGTCTTTTGCTTTGTCTGACCAGTATTTATACCATCTTCCGTCCGTTCCGTCGGGGTTCGTTACCGACTCACCGAAAATCGGCGGCGAAAAACGTATATTCGGATACAGATTATCTGCACAAAGGTACAATGCAAGAAAATTATACCCGATACCGTTCTTTTTGCACACTTCCATCATATATTCCTGCTGTGCAACATACTGACTT
>CAYMCT010000223.1:0-2980 GCA_964389075.1 uncultured Lachnospiraceae bacterium | reverse complement strand
TGCACCCACGCCCACATACAGCTCCACAAAATCAGAGCCGCTTATCGAGAAGAACGGAACACCTGCCTCGCCTGCAACGGCTTTTGCAAGAAGTGTTTTTCCGTTACCCGGCGAACCTACAAGCAGAATACCTCTCGGTATTTTCGCACCAAGCTCTATATATTTATCCGGATTCTTTAAAAAGTCGACAACCTCTTCAAGCTCAGCTTTTTCTTCTTCTGCACCCGCAACATCGTCGAATGTGACCTCGCCCGGTTCATCAAGCAGCTTTGCACGGCTCTTTGTAAATACTCCGCCGCCGCCCTTCTTTGACAATGACACGAGCAGTATCACCATTACTGCCAAAGGAATAATGATATTAAGCAAGCCTGATACCGAGAACGCAGAGGATTTGATTTCAACATCAAGAACTCCGCTTTCTATAAGACTTTCCCATTCATTACCCACATCCTCACGCAACACTTCAATTGACGGAATTTTCGCCTTATATTCCACACCGTCTATTATTACGTTTACGGTATTATTATTCGTTATAACGAGGCTGCTTACTTCTTTAGCGCCGATTTTCATTACGGAAACAAGCTCACTGTATTTTTTCTTCTCTATTGTTTCAACGCTCTTTGAAACAAACGAATATGCAATACTGGTTGTCATTATGAGAACCAACCATACCAACAGTGCTTTTCCAAATTTTCGCAAATAATCACCTCCGTAAAAATTTTCCTATATATTGTACCACATACATCTTATAAATTCAATAAAAATTTTAAATTTACGGTAATACTGTTAAATTAATATAATTTTTATGCCTTTTTCTTTGAACTTGAATTTTTCGCTTCGTCTGTAACCCATCACCCAGGCGATTTCACCGTCAACTGTGAATATGCCTGTTAAATCACGCTTATCACGAGGAATTTTACGGTCAATCATAAACTGTTTAAGCTTCTTTGTACCCGTCATACCGCTCGGAATGAACGCATCACCCTTACGTCTGTTCCTTATACATAGCGAAGCCCCTTCCGGTACAGAAAAATATTCAGCTCCGTCTTTTTCATATCCGTCTGCCTTTTCAGCAAGAACACTGCAGTTAAGCTCCGGAATATAGGTTTTCTCACCCAATATAATCTGATACGAAAACTCTCCTGCCTCTGCAGTCTTTTCGGCAATTACGAGCTTTCCGTATTCAATCCTCGCCTCAACACCACGTACTACATCAGTTTTTGTACCCGTTCTGTTGTTTTTTAACAACTCATATACCGACATTATAACCGACTGCGAAACATCTCTGTTGCCGCATACGCTATCGGTCATTTTACGGATTACTCTCAATATTATTGCTTTATGCGCGCCGCCAAGTGCTGATATATCAAGCACATTATCCGCTGCCGATTTTGCATACACCTTATCGGCTTCACCGGACAAAAACTCCTCATCAAGCGTTATCAGCTCTGAATTACGTGTTATTGTATCAACCACAGACGGATTAAACAATTTCTGAATCGTTGGAATAAGCAAATTCCGTATTCTGTTCCGAGTATAATTATCTTCACAGTTTGTTTCGTCCGTAACATATTCCAGACCGTTTGCCTTGCAGTATTCCTCGATATCCGCTCTTGAACAGTCCAGAATCGGTCTTATTATATTATCCCTTTTATATGGGATACCGCAAAGACCTTTAAGTCCGCTGCCACGCATAAAATTCATTATGACGGTTTCGGCATTGTCGTTTTTATGGTGTGCAGTTGCTATGCAATCAATATTATATTCTTCGCACAACGAATCAAAGTACCGATACCGCACCTCACGGCCTGCAAGCTCCTCGCTTATTCCCTTTTCAGCTGCTACAGACCTCACATCAGCTTTCAGTGAGAAGAACTTCACACCAAGCGATTCTGCAAGCTGCTCCGAAAAATGCTCGTCACGGTCAGCACTGCTGCCACGGATACCGTGGTTTACGTGTGCCGCATAGACCCTGAAGCCGTATTCTTTTGAAAGCGCACAAAGGATATGCGTGAGCGCAACACTGTCGGCTCCTCCGCTCAATCCTACAAGTACCGATTTGAAATCCGTCATACAATGCACGTCCATTGTATCTTTAACTTTTTTAAGCATACCGTTTCCCTATCCTCAAAAAACAAGAGGACTGTGAGTCCTCCTGCTGTATTACGGTTCTGTTACTCCATATTCTATGTTCTGGAACTTGTTGTATTCGCCCTTGAACACAAGCTCAATATTTCCAACCTCACCGCTTCGGTTTTTAGCCAAAATACACTCACCCTTCTCTTTTTCGTCGGGGTCCTTACTGTAATAATAGTTTCTGAACAGGAACATAACAAGATCGGCGTCCTGCTCAATCGCACCCGATTCTCTCAAATCCGAAAGCATAGGCTTCTTGCCTTTTTGCGATTCACTTTCTCGTTTAAGCTGTGAAAGTGCAATAATCGGAATATCAAGCTCCTTTGCAAGGACCTTGAGCGATCTTGATATTTTTGAAATTTCCTGCTGACGGTTTTCGCCTATACCCTCCATAAGCTGGAGATAGTCAATAACCACCATTTCAAGATTCTTTGTCTGTTTAAGCCTGCGGCACTTGGCACGTATCTGTGAAACTGTGATAGATGATGAATCGTCTATATAAATAGGCGCTTTTGCAATAGTATCTGCAACATCGCATATCTTTTCCCAGTCGTCAGGCTCCATTGAACCGGTCATAATTCGTGTACTGTCCACATTCGCCTGCGAACAGATTATTCTCGTTACCACCTGATCCTTTGACATTTCGAGGTTGAATATTGCAACCGTTTTGCCAAGCTTTATGCTGACATATTCCGCAATATTAACCGCAAATGTGGATTTACCCATCGCCGGACGACCCGCAATGATTATGAACTGACCGCCGTGGAATCCACCGGTAAGACGGTTTAAGCCGTTGAATCCGGTTGATATTCCTGTTATACCACTGGTGTTCTGTGCATTTTTA
>CAYMCT010000222.1:0-2991 GCA_964389075.1 uncultured Lachnospiraceae bacterium | reverse complement strand
AAGAATTAATGAGGGTGTGTGATTATGCCAAGACTTAGTGCTGAAGAAGAAAAATTGCGTGTTCAGGCAATGAAGGATTTTGATATTGAAAACAGAGACGGCAGTTATCTTGCCGGTGTTGACGAAGCAGGACGAGGTCCTTTGGCAGGTCCCGTTTTTGCGGCGGCTGTTATTTTGCCTGACGATGTTATTATTGAAGGAATAAACGATTCAAAAAAACTCAGTGAAAAAAAGCGTGAGCAGCTATTTGATGTAATATGCGAAAAAGCACTTGCATATTCTATATACAGCGTAGATGAAAAACGTATTGATGAAATCAATATTCTTCAGGCTACCTTTGAGGCGATGAGGGGTGCTGTTGATAATCTCAGCATAAAGCCTGATTGTGCATTTATAGACGGAGATAAAACTCCGGGACTTAATATACCTACAGCGACTGTGGTAAAAGGTGACAGCAAAAGTATGTCAATTGCTGCAGCATCAATACTTGCAAAGGTGAGCCGTGACAGATACATAACCGAAATGGCTGAAAAATATCCGGGATATGGTTTTGAAAAGCATAAAGGCTACGGTACAAAAGCTCACTATGAGGCAATCGAAGGTCTTGGTATATGCGAAATACATCGCAAAAGCTTTCTGAAAAAGGTGTTGAATAAATGACAGGCAAAGAAATTGGAGATATTGGCGAGAATGCAGCTTGCGATTATCTGATAAAAAAAGGATACTTTATCGAACGCCGCAATTTCAGATATAAATTCGGTGAGCTTGATATAATTGCTGTTGACAAAGATGGCTGTACTGTATTTGTAGAGGTTAAGACGAGAAAAAGCTTTGAGTTTGGATATCCGTCCGAGTTTGTTGACAGAAGAAAGCAGCATAAGCTGCGAAATGCAGCACTGATGTATTGCGGCGGTGAGATGTATATGCGTTTTGATATAATTGAAGTAGCATATGAATTGGTAAATGACAAAGCTGTAATTAAAGAAATAAATCATATCGAGGATGCATTTTGATGAAAAGTTATAGTATTTTTGATGCACACTGCGATACATTATGTATGATAGCCGATAACGGCGGCGATTTTATTAAAAATCAATACAACGCAGATAAAACGAGAATGCTCAAATATAAAAGCTATACACAGGTGTTTGCGTGCTTTATATCACCGGAATATCACGAAAATGCAATGGCTCGTTTTAAGCAGCTTGCAGACTGCTATGACAGCCAGGATTTTTCCGGTATAAGCCCTATTCTGAGTGTAGAAGGCGGCGAGATGATAAAAAGCCTTGAGGATATCGAATATCTGAAAAGCCGTGGTGTGCGATGTATTGCACTTACCTGGAACGGTTCAAACCATATAGCAGGCGGTGCTGATGATACCGATACCGGTCTTTCACAATTTGGAAAATCGGTAGTGCGGAAGATGAGCGAGCTTGATATATTGGTAGATGTATCTCATCTTAACGACAAGTCATTTTACAATGTTGTTGAAGTGTGCGATAAACCGATAATTGCCACACATTCAAATTCAAGGTGTGTTTGTAATCACAAACGTAACATAACAGATGAGATGTTTAATATAATACGTGACAGCGGCGGCTGTGTAGGAATTAATCTTTATCCGCCGTTTGTGAACGAAACAGAGGTTTGTTCCGTGGCTGATGTCGTTAAGCATATTGAGCATTTTCTTGATATGGGCGGAATAAATGCAATAGGTGTCGGAGCAGATTTTGACGGGACTGATGGAATGTTACCCGCAGAAATCAGCGGCTGCGGCGAGCTTTATAGGCTGTTTGACGAACTCGACAAAGATAATGAAATTATTGAAAATATAAGCCACAGAAATTTTAAACGTGTATTTGGAGGATAAACAATGCCAAAATTTTTTACAGCAAGAGAAAATATATCTGACACACAGATTATAATAGATAGTGAGGATGCAAAGCACATAAAAAAGGTTTTGCGTCTTGATAAGGGTGATGAGATAACTGTATGTGACGGTCGTGGTGTTGACTACAGTACGGTTATATCCGAGATTGCCGATAACAGGATAATATGCGATATAAAAGACAGCTGCACGTGTGATACCGAGCCGGAGGTTAAGGTTACACTGTATCAGGGATTGCCGAAAGCATCTAAAATGGAGTATATTATACAGAAAACAACAGAGCTTGGTATTACAAGAATAGTTCCTGTAAAGCTTTCAAGATGTGTTGTGAAGCTTGAGAATGCAGCGGCAGAAAAGAAAAAGACAGAACGTTGGCAGAAAATCGCATACGAAGCGGCAAAGCAATCGGGACGTGGAGTAATACCTGAGGTTAGCGAGCCAATGACGCTTTCGGAGGCTATGGAGGATATGAAAACCTCTGAGCTTGTGTTTGTGCCGTATGAATGTGAAACAGAAACAAGGTTAAAGGACGTTGTTGAAGACGATAAAACTGTTAAAAATGTATCGTTTATAATAGGACCTGAAGGTGGGTTTGATATTACAGAGATTGAGAAACTGAAGTCGGCAGGTATAAAGACAATAACGCTTGGCAGACGTATATTAAGAACTGAAACAGCAGGAGAGGCTGTGCTTTCTATGCTTATGTATGGTCTTGATGAAATATAAGGGTGCAATCAGCACCCTTTTTTGATGTCCTGTGTTGTGCTTAACGGATATGCAATTAATTCTCGGCTGTCTAAATTTTCACTGTGCATATCATACGCCGTTATACGTCTGTTATTGTAGGTTGTATAATAATAAATTCCCTTATCAGTATTACAGCAGGAGCTGTATAGCGTATATTCAAATGCTCCGTTGCCGGTATCGTTACAGCCTTTAGTTTGTGATACAGTATCAAGTATGTGAAAAAATTGACTGACGCTTGAAGCTTCGCAACTGTCCGAAACAGAATTAAGCTTTGTGAACACAGCTCTTATAAAGCGTGACTGTGATGATAAATCGCCCGGCAATCCCAACGTACCCATGCCGCGACTGTATGGAGT
>CAYMCT010000221.1:0-3039 GCA_964389075.1 uncultured Lachnospiraceae bacterium | reverse complement strand
GATAGTGCGTTGCAAACATTGTTTTTGCACCAAGCTTACGCTTGTTGTTTATATATTCCGCAACCGACCAGGCAATTGATAATCCGTCATACGTGCTTGTACCTCTGCCTATTTCGTCCATTATGATAAGCGAGTTCTTGGTTGCGTTCTTTAATATACTGCTTACCTCAGTCATTTCGAGCATAAATGTACTCTGCCCCGAAGCTATATCATCACTCGCACCGACACGTGTAAAAATCCGGTCTACAACTCCGATTCTCGCTTTTGAAGCCGGCACAAAGCTTCCCACCTGTGCCAGCAAAGTAATTACCGCTGTCTGGCGCATATACGTCGATTTACCTGCCATATTCGGACCTGTGATTATAAGCAGTCTGTCATCTTCGGTATTAAGATAGCTGTCGTTAGGAACAAATATTATATTCTTTGACAGACTCTCGACAACAGGGTGTCTGCCGTCTTTTATATCTATAATTCCGCTATTGTCAACCTCCGGCATACAATAGTTGTTTTTGCTTGCAACTGTTGCCAGAGAATATAAAACATCGGTTACCGCAAGAATCTGTGCTGCACGCTTCATTCTTTCAATCTCGTTTACAAGCTTGTCACGCAGCTCATTAAACAGCTCAATTTCAAGTGCTATCAGTCTTTCAGATGCACCGAGAATGGTGTTTTCAATCTCCTTAAGCTTCGGCGTAATGTATCTTTCTGCATTAGTAAGAGTCTGTTTCCGTATATAGTCCTCAGGAACCTTATCCTTATACGAATTTGTGATTTCAATATAGTAGCCAAAAACACGGTTATAGCCGGTTTTCAGTTTAGGAATTCCCGTTCTTTCTCTTTCCTCTTCCTCAACAGCTCTTAACCACTCACCGCCGTTATTCTTTGCACTTCGCAGCTCGTCAACCGTTGCGTTATAGCCGTCCTTTATCATTCCGCCGTCACGCACGAGCGACGAGGCTTTTTCTTCGTCAATAGCCGCATCCAAAAGACTCACTACATCATCAAGAATGTCAAAATTCTTTGCCATTCCTGCAAACATAGGTGATTTCATATCCGAAATCTTATATTCAAGCATCGGAAGTCGCATAAGAGTTTGTTTCAGTGACACCATATCCTTTGGCGTTACTGTTCGCAAGGCAACACGGCTGATAATTCTTGAAATATCGTATGTCTTATTTAAAATTTCACCCAAATCATCACGAAGCATCGCATCGCCGACGAGCTCTTTTACCGATTCAAGCCGTTTGTTTATGGCTATTGGGTTCAGCAGCGGACGTTCAAGCCACTGACGTAATTTTCTTCTGCCCATTGCTGTTTTTGTCTTGTCAAGAACCCAGAATAACGAGCCTCGTTTTGCCTTATCACGCATAGTTTCCGTTATTTCAAGATTTCTGCGTGTCGCAAAGTCTATCTCCATATAGTCCTCAACATCATAGACATTGATTTTGTTTATGTAATCTATATTTGATTTCTGTGCGTATTCAACGTACTTCAATGCAGCACTCGCCGCCATAACAGCATTGGCTTTGCCTACAAAACCCAGATTTTCAAGATTACTGCCAAACTGTGTTTCGACTACATCTATTGCATCATCAACAAACACATCACTGCGTTTTTCACATTCAAGATGCATTGCCAAATCTATTTTATCAATAAGCTCCGGCGGAAATTCGTTATTGACTATAATCTCTTTCGGTGCATAGCTCGCAAGCTCGTCCATTACCGCATTTACACTCGTGAGCTCTGTTGCGGACATTTCGCCGGTCGATGCATCAACAGCCGCAAGTCCCAAACCGCTTTCACTCTTGTATATTACTGCAAGGTAGTTATTTGTGCCTTCCTCAAGAATTGCTTCATCAACAGTTGTTCCCGGTGTTATCACCCGTATAACCGCACGTTCAACCATTCCTTTTGACATTTTAGGATCGCTTATCTGCTCACAAATTGCTACCTTAAAGCCTGCCGAAATAAGTCTTGATATGTACGTTTCTGCACTGTGGAACGGAACACCGCACATCGGTGCTCGCTCCTCCATACCACAGTCACGACCTGTAAGTGTCAGTTCAAGCTCACGTGAAACTGTAACAGCATCGTCAAAAAACATCTCGTAGAAATCACCGAGACGGTAGAACACTATACAATCCGAATATTCTTCTTTTACTTTTATATAATGCGCCATCATTGGCGACAGCTTTCCGCTCATATGTTTTTATCCTTTCGGTTAGTTTTTTATTTTGTATGTCAGAAAAAGACCGGGGCATTCTGGCGAAGGATTTTTTTCGCAGATTATTCATACAAGCAAACGAGTCTATATGCAGATATGCGAGTTTGCTTGCATGGGCAAGATACGGAAAAAGACCGAGTCAGTGACAACCGCCGCAGGTACTGCAGTCATGTGTACAGTCACCGGTCTGCCCTGTAATGTAGAAATTAATGATTGAATTCACTCTGTTCACAAGCTCGTCAAACTTAGCCTTTGCATCTACATATTCACGGATAAGCGGTGCTTTTTCACAAAGCTCATCAAATGCCTTGTTGTTCTTCTCGATTGCATCTTCTCTTGACAGCTTACCGCTCTGCATATCACGGGCAAGGTTTAATCTGTTCAAATTGAACTCTTTCATATGCTCCTGTGTTGCTTCGTCAGACTGCTGCGCAGCCTCAGCTGCTTTGTACGCCTTCATTTCCTCAGAGTTCTGTATCATTTCACCTAATTCTCTTGTTTTATCTAATATATCCATTTTAATTTACTCATTCTAATTCGCCCTCAAGGCTCCACTGTTTTGCATTTGTAATTATCACATTGACATACTTGCCCTTTAAATCGGGCGTACCTTTGAAGGTTACAAGCTTACCGCCATCTGTTCTGCCTGTTAAAATATCACTGTTTGGTTTTTCTTCATCATCAACAAGAACAAGCTCTGTTCTGCCCACATATTCAAGATTTTTTTCCTTGCATATATTATTCTGAACCTCTAAAAGTTCATCAAAATTTTTGTGGATTTCCTCCTCAGAAAGCACAAAATCAAGCTTCGCTGC
>CAYMCT010000220.1:0-3041 GCA_964389075.1 uncultured Lachnospiraceae bacterium | reverse complement strand
TTGTTCTCCTCAAGTGACAGCAAAAGAACCGCTCCAACCTGAGCAAGTGCCTCACAGATAAGTACACCCGGCATAATCGGATTGCCCGGAAAATGTCCCTGAAAGAATGGCTCATTGATTGTTACATTCTTTATACCCCTGATTGATTTTCCGTCTTCAATCTCCACAATCTTGTCCACCAACAAGAACGGATATCTGTGTGGTAAAATTTTCTGAATTTCAATGTTGTTAAGCATAATTAAATTCCTCCCTGTATATAAATTAATTTTATTCGTGTATATAGGCTTTCTTATGGAACACCTCTGTAGGACTCGTTACGTTATCAATCTTATCAAGTGCGATTCCCGAACCCTTTACAACACATTCGCTTATGTGTTCAGCAAGCCGGCACTCCACTCCGATTTCTTCCGCAATACGTTTGTCAAGCCCGTAAATAAGCGAACCACCGCCCGTCAGAATTATTCCGTCTTCAATAATATCAGCCTGAAGCTCCGGCGGAGTTTCCTCCAGAACCTCTCTTACCCTTTCGATTATGTTAAATACAAAATCCTCAAAAATGTTATATAGCTCATTGGACGATATAATAACCGCCTTTGGTATTCCGGTTATAACACAAATGCCCTTTGCCTCGCATAAAACCTCTTTGTCACGTTTAGTAACACCGCCGATTGTAGTTTTAAGCTTCTCGGCTGTTCTAGGACCTATATGAAGATTCATTGCTTTACGCACATAACGGACTATCTCTTCTGTAAACTCATCGCCTGCAATTTTAATCGAACGGCTTGCGACCACGCCGCCAAGCGACATTACCGCAATATCGGTAGTTCCGCCGCCTATATCTATAACCATAGTCCCGTGCGCTCTTGATATGTCAAAGCCTGCACCCAGTGCTGCTGCAACGGGTTCTTCGATTACATATATATCCTTAGCTCCCACTTCACGTGCTGCGTCTATAACTGCACGCTGCTCAACATCGGTTACACCCGACGGAACACACATCATAATACGAGGTCTGCCCGGCACACGGTGCAGTACCTTTTTTATTAGTCTGCGAATCATTTCCTGAGTAAGTGTGTAGTTTGAAATAACGCCGTCACGCAGCGGATGTACCGCTTTGATATTTGGCGGGGTTCTGCCAAGCATATTCAATGCTTCGTTACCTACACCGACAACCTCATTTGTATCGGTATTAACAGCAATCACTGTCGGTTCATTAATTACAATGCCCTTCCCCTTTATATATACGAGAATTGTCGCCGTACCCAAATCTATACTTATATCGTTACCGAACATATACGTTCTCTTCTCCTTAAAGCAATATATTTCTATTATACACCAAAATCAACTTTAACTCAATAGTTTTTTTAATTTTTATTAAAAGAAAAAAAAGAACAGGGGATTTTACTCACCCTGTTCACAATATTACTTTATTATGTGTATTCCTTTTAACGTACAATTTTACAATCGACAGGCTTTATACCCTGCCACAGCATTGCCTTTATTGTCGAACCTTCGCTTAACTGCATTTCAAAAGTATTTCTTTCAGCTGTATTCTCTATTTTTTCAAGAGCTATTCCAATCAACTTACCATTCATATCATACTCTGCAATATAAAGTACCGTATCTTTTGTATCAGCAACACTTACCGCTGTTTCAACAAAATCGTTTCCGTAGGCTGTATGAATAATTCCATAGCTCTTCTCAAACAGCTCCTCACTCAAATAAAAGCCTATGTGCGGCGGCTGATTATATGCCGTCTGCTCTGCTGCTACACCACTTCTGTAAACCGGATCGTGCATAAGTGTCGGAAGCTTATATTCCGTAATATCCGTCGTTGTAAATACTCTCACCGCAGACTGATCGGATAACGGAAAGCACATTTCCTCCCGCCAGTCACCGAATAAATCTGCCTGTAACGCCGGATTGTATTTCGAACCGGTTGCCGTAGTACACTCGCTTGCATTGAATATGCTTATCATCGAGCTACCGTTCCAATCGGTTATTTCTGTACTGTTAGACATTTCATCATACAAATCAGCGTCCCAGAACACACGAAAGTTATTCCCCGGTACCACACTGCTTTCTGTAAATACACCGTTTCCGCTTGCCGTAAAATTTCCGGCACCGTGAATCTGATAATATCCGCCCGAACCAACATTTACCATCACTCCACGCCCGGTATCCCTTGATCTACCTTGATGGAACAACTCCTCACCGGTTGCGGCATCATAAACAGTCATACCGTAGTCAAGATACTTACCACTGTATTCATCCGTATAACCTCCGCCCTCGTGTACGCTGAAATATTCAAAACCGGTATGAGTAGGGTCATAATCACCGATGTGCAAAGCATCACCGTGTCCACGGTAGGAACACCACTTTGCGGCAAGCTTATCCTCATCGTTTACCTCCATACAGAGTGAACCTGAAATGAACTCATCTTTACCGTCATTATCCACATCTGCAACCGTCATATTATGATTTCCCTGACCGGTATATCGGTAAATATCTTCACTGTAGCCATATACACCCTTATAATTTGCTACCGTTGAGGTGTCATAGGTATCAAAGCTGTAATCACACTGCAATCTTTTGTTTTCATCAAGTCTTGCGCCAAAAATTCCCGTTCTTGTTTGGAAACCCCTGCTCGCTCCATAATATCCTCTCCAGTAAACCGCATACGGCGTTTCACCATCAAGATACGCTACGTCTGCAAGAAAACGGTCGCATCGATTTCCCCAGTCATCGCCCCATACACTTGCACTGATTCGCTGGTTCGGGTAATAGATTGTATCAAGTGCTTTTCCCGTTTTACCTTCAAAAACAGTAAAAAATTCATCACCGTCCAAAATATATCCGTTGTCATTTACATAAACAGCAGAGTTGTCTGTATTTTTAATGCCATCAATAAGACTTGCTTCACTTACATATTTGCCCTCACCGTCCATTGAGCCCGGTGCGGTTTTTACAGTCATTTCCGCATAACCGTCAAGGTCAAAGTCATAGACTAAAAACTGTGTATAGTGTATACCCGCGCGGAT
>CAYMCT010000219.1:0-3042 GCA_964389075.1 uncultured Lachnospiraceae bacterium | reverse complement strand
CCGGAATACGGTACGTTGTATTCTTTCAGGGCTGCCCCATGCGCTGTAAATACTGTCATAACCCCGATACCTGGAATCTACAGAACGGTCAGGAAATGACCGCAGATGAAATATTAAAAAAAGCTGACGATGTACGTGAATTTTTACAAGGTGGCGGAATAACCGCAACAGGCGGAGAACCGCTTATGCAGTTAGACTTTCTGACTGAGCTTTTCAAAAAAGCCAAAACGGAATATAATTTCCATACCTGCCTTGATACATCAGGAATAACCTTTACTGAGAGCAACAAGCATAAGTTTGACGAGCTTATAAAGTACACCGATCTTGTTATGCTTGATATAAAGCATATTGATTCGGACGAGCATTATATTCTCACACAGCAGAAAATTGATAATGTAATTTTATTTGCTCAATATCTCTCCGAGAACAATATCCCTATATGGATACGTCACGTTCTCGTACCGGGTATAACGCTGAACAACGATTACCTTTATAAATTAGGCAGATTTTTAGGCACACTGAAAACACTAAAAGCAATAGATGTACTTCCCTACCACGATATGGGTAAGGCTAAATACGAAGCACTCGGTATGACCTATCCTTTGCCCGATACACGAATTCCTTCAAAGGAAGAAGCAATCGCTGCAAGAGATGTAATCCTGAGCGGTGTCAAAGACGAGCTAAAAACTCACAACAAAATGACGGCAGACATATAAAGCGTCTGCCGTCATTTCAATTTTAAGCAATTACAATACTGTTTTAACCGATTATGCATCAACAGTCAAATTGATTTCATCGCCCGAACGGTTTGCTGTGATTACACAGCCTTCACATATCCCACCTGTGAGTGAAAGCTTAGCAAGCTTATCCTCAAGCAGCTTTTCAATCGCCCGTTTGAGAGGTCTTGCACCAAACTCTGCGTCATAACCCTTTTCAAGAATCAGCTCCTTAGCATCATCAGTAACAATAAGTGTCGCTTTCTTCTCTGCAAGCTTGCCGGTTATATCCTTGAGCATAAGATCAATAATCTTTCTCAACTCGTCCTTCTCAAGCGGCTTGAAAGTAACTATTTCATTGATTCTGTTCAGGAATTCAGGGCGGAAGAGCTCTTTAAGACTCTTTTCCACATTATCCTTCAATGT
Source organism: uncultured Lachnospiraceae bacterium (assembly GCA_964389075.1). Taxonomy (GTDB): domain Bacteria; phylum Bacillota; class Clostridia; order UBA1381; family UBA1381; genus Ornithomonoglobus. Next base: position 1,900 of record CAYMCT010000219.1, on the reverse strand, counting down.
AACAGCATTATCCCTTGCAAAGCCTGTCTTGTTTGCACGGAACTCCGAACCTGCATTTGTTGTCATAACAATAATTGTGTTTTCAAAATTAATAATCTTACCATGACTGTCAGAAATTCTGCCATCATCAAGTATCTGCAGGAATATATTGAAAACTTCAGGATGCGCCTTCTCAATTTCGTCGAGAAGTATTACTGAATACGGCTTACGTCTTACCTTCTCGGTAAGCTGACCGGCATCATCATAGCCGACATATCCCGGCGGTGAACCGATAAGCTTAGAAACGGCGTGCTTTTCCATATACTCCGACATATCTATGCGAATAAGTGCTTCTTCGTTATTGAACATAACCTCGGCTATTGTTTTAACAAGCTCTGTTTTACCTACTCCTGTAGGACCTGCGAACACAAACGAAACAGGTCGCTTCTTATTTGTTATATCCGCTCTGCCGCGTCTTATTGCACGTGCAACTGCATTTACTGCATCATTCTGCCCGATAACACGCTCATGTATGCGTTCTTCAAGCGATAACAGCTTCTGCGATTCGTCCTCTGTCAGACGGTGTACAGGAATCTTAGTCCAGCCCTCAATAACTGCCGCAATATCGTCAAAGGTAACCTCTGCTCCCATTGCAGCAGCTTCAAGTACCTTTATCTGTTCTTCAAGTCGGAGTCTTTCAGAACGGAGATTTGCGATTTTTTCAAAATCTACCTCTCCGTCATCAGGATTATTGAGCTCTTCAAGCTCTATATCAATAATCTCAACACGTTCCTTTGCACGCATATACTCGTAAAGACTCTTGTTTTTGAGGTTAACACGTGAGCCTGCCTCATCAATAACATCAATCGCCTTATCCGGCAGAAACCGGTCGGTTATATATCTCTCCGACATTCTTACCGCCTGCTCAATAATCTCATCACTTATCTTTACATAATGGAACTTTTCGTAATAATCCTTGATTCCGTTAAGTATCTCTATGCTTTCCTCTACAGACGGCTCATCAACCATAACAGGCTGGAAACGTCGTTCGAGTGCCGTATCCTTTTCAATATGCTTCCTGTATTCAGTGAGAGTTGTTGCACCTATTATCTGAATCTCACCCCGTGCAAGTGCAGGCTTCAGGATATTAGCCGCACTCATTGCACCCTCGGCATCACCTGCTGCAACGATATTGTGTATCTCATCAATAACAAGTATAACATTACCCCTGTCCTCAGCCTCTTTCAAAAGTGACTTCAAACGTGCCTCAAACTGACCTCTGAACTGTGTTCCTGCCACAAGTGCCGCAAAATCAATAAGGTACAGTCTTACATCAAAAAGACTTGGCGGTACCCGTTTTTCAAATATTCGCATTGCAAGACCTTCTGCAACCGCAGTTTTACCCACACCCGGCTCACCAAGCAGTATAGGGTTATTCTTACTGCGTCGGTTCAGTATCTGTACAACACGTTCAATCTCAGTATCTCGACTTATAACCCTGTCAACCTTGCCCAAAGCAGCCCGTGCAGTAAGGTCGGTACCATAGGTATCAAGCATACTCTTTTTGTCGCCACCGGTTTTTCCCGATTTTTTCTGCTTTTTCTTTCCGTCCTTTTTATCCTTACCGGCATCACTTCCCGAATCAGGACGGGAGCCGCCCATAATATTCTTAAAGAAGTCTGAAAAAGGCGCAGTCATAGCTCCGCCCTCTAAGTCATCATCACCGTCAGGGAACATACCCTGCATAGACTCAAGCATTTCATTCTCCGCAGCCTGCAAGCCCTCCAGACCACCCATACTTTCCATCAGCTCGTTCATCTGCAGGTTCATATTTTCTATCTCATCGTCACCTATACCGAATTTTTCAAGCATCTTGTCTACAGGCGCAATCCCAAGCTCTTTTGCACACGAAAGACAATAC
>CAYMCT010000218.1:0-3071 GCA_964389075.1 uncultured Lachnospiraceae bacterium | reverse complement strand
CAGCTGCTAAGCTCTTTTCAAATTCAATGATTCAGCAACGCACGGCAACTATGCGATAATTCTTGCTCTCTTAATCGCAGTTGTAAGCTGTCTCTGATGCTTTGCACAGTTTCCGCTGATTCTTCTCGGAACAATCTTACCACGCTCTGAAACGTAACGGCGAAGCTTTGCTGTATCCTTGTAGTCAATACTTTCAACCTTGTCTACACAGAACATACAAACCTTACGCTTAGGTCTTCTTGCTCTCTGCGGTCTGTCATTTCTTTCAGCCATTGAAATATCCTCCTTCAATTTTTATCAATGCGGTTTAGAACGGTAAATCGTCCTCACTACCCGCGTCATTCGTGAAATCCAAGTCTACGAAGCCTGCATCTTCAGCCGGCGGCTGCGGTACACTTCCCTGCATCGGCGTTTCTGCCGGTGCCGCAAAGTTGGACTGGTAAGCTCCCTGTGAACCACGTGTTGAGGTTTCACCCTTTGAGCCTGTAAAGTAAGCGTTGTCAACAATAACTTCTGTTGCATACTGACGCTTTCCGTCCTGACCTTCCCATGAACGTGACTGAAGCTGACCTTCAATCGCAATCATGCTGCCCTTCTGAAAATAACGGCTAATGAACTCACCTGTCTGTCTCCAGGCTACACAGTTGATAAAATCAGCCTGCTGCTGACCTTCACGCTGAAATCTTCTGTTTACAGCGATTGAAAATCTTGCAAGTGCTGTTCCCTGCGGAGTTTGACGCATTTCGGGATCCGCTGTTAAACGACCCATCAATATAACTCTGTTCATACGGTCACCGCTTTCAATTAAACTTCGTCCTTACGAATGATTATGGTTCTAAGAATGTCTTCGTCAATTCTGAATCTTCTGTCAAGCTCCTTCGGGAAATCCACGTTAGCCTTAAAGTTAACGAGAACATAGTATCCCTCTGTCTTGAAGTTGATCGGATAAGCAAGCTTTCTCTTTCCCCATTCTTCAACCTCGCCGATTTCGGCATTGTTTGTGATGATATCTACAAACTTGTCCTTCTTAGCTGTGATAGCCTCAGGCTCCATTGTCGAATCGATGATAAAAATTGTTTCATAGCTGTGAATTGCTGTTTCAGCCATTTCTTTGCACCTCCTTATGGACTTTTGTCCCACAAACTCCCTTGTGGGCAAGGATTGTCTTTACAGACTGAGTTATTATATCACTGTTTTTTCCGTTTGTCAAGTATTTTCATCTTAATTTTATACACAAAAATTTAATTCTGTATACCGGATTTATATATAATTTGTCAAATACCAAAAAATCAAAACACTCCGCAAGCTTGACAAACAACTAAATATAAGGTATTATAATACTACATAATCAGTTTGAAAGGTATTTAATATATGAAGTTTAATATAAAAATTTTGCTGTCGGCGATTGCTCTTTCAATCTCTACAGGCGTGTGTGCATACGCCTGCACAGGCTTTTACGTAGGAAAAGATGTGTCAACCGACGGTTCTGTGATGATTGCTCGGACTGAGGATATGACAAGCTCAAACAGCAAGAGATTTATAATCCATCCTGCCGCTGACCACACTCCGGGCACATACTATGTTGATGCATATGGGTTAAAGGTTGAATATCCTGCACACACATACCGTTACAGTGCACTGCCCGGTTCTGCATCACGTCATATCGGCTCTGCCCCTTACGGAGCGGCAGGCTTTAATGAACTCGGCGTTGCAGCTACATCAACCGTGACAGCTTATCCGAGCGATGCGGCGTTGAAGGCGGATCCGTTCACTGAACACGGTCTTTATGAATTATCAGCAAACGACCTGATTTTATCACGGGCAACAACTGCACGTGAGGGTATTGAAATTATCGCCGCAATAGTAGACGAGCACGGTTCGGGTGAAGGTAATATAATTATGGTTGCCGATAAAAACGAAGCATGGTATATGGAAATTCTGTCAGGTCATCAGTATGCAGCAATAAAGCTACCCGATGATATGGCGGCAGTAATTCCCAATGCCTATATGCTTGGCGAAATAGACGTTAATTCACCTGATGTTATAGTTTCAAAGGACTTAGTAAATTTACCTCGACAGCACGGATTTTTAAGACAGACAAACGGAAAAATAAATCTGCGTGAAACATATTCTGCACCAAAGAAGGATTCAAATACAATCAGAATCTGGGGCGGACAGAAGAAGCTGCACGGTGTGGTAAGTGATAACCCATACGAAACAAAATATGAGCTGTTGTTTAAGCCGACAAAGAAAATATCCGTAAAAGACGTAATGGACGCTACCCGTTACCGTTATGAAGATACTGAATACAATGTAAACCTACCTGAAAATAAATATGTCCGTGCAATAGGCACATCACGTCAGGAGGAATGTCACATATTGCAGATTCGACGGAATATGCCGGTTGAATCAAGCTGTATCGAATGGCTGTGTATGGGAAATGCTGAGTTCGCACCGTACGTTCCGTATTATGCGGCGGCTATGACTGATACTCCGGTTATGTATAAAATTGACGCTCCTGTATATAACGAATATTCTGCATATTGGGAAGCACGTTCATTAAGCACGCTATGTGCATTAAACCGCACTGCTTACGGTAGCAAGGTTCAGGAATTCTTCAGAGAATATGAGGATAATCTGATTAAAAACGTGAGCAAAACAGATGCGAAAATGTCACTTTCAACAAACAGAAACGCAACAGCAAACGAGCTTGCACAAGACATTGCTGATGATTATTTAAGTAAAACACGTGAACTGTTCAGAGCGGTTATGATGTATCTTGCCGAGTTTGAAGGTCAGGACGAGTACGAGAATAACACGTACAAATTTGAAATCAGTTTTTCAAGTCAGATTTCATCCAAGCCGACATATACCTTGCCCCCTGTACTCACAGTTGAATAATTCAAAAGCCTGCTGCGATTCGCAGCAGGCTTTTATTGTTGTTAGTCTGAATTTTTAATATCTGAAAGAGTCTTTGATGCGCTATGTACTATCGGCTTCCATTCAACCTTCTTGAATAATGCCATAAGTGTTATCGGAACATATGTCATCATAAACAGCGGGAATGTGAA
>CAYMCT010000217.1:0-3075 GCA_964389075.1 uncultured Lachnospiraceae bacterium | reverse complement strand
TTTGTAGGGGATAAATTTTATCATTCTTGAGGTTATTCGCTAAAAATTCAGACCGACAATTTTTATGCCGGTCTGTTTCTAATACTTTTTTCAATTAAAAATTAATAAAATTTCTGTTGACTATATTTTGCAGGTGCTTTTTGAATTTCTCATAAAAATTTTATAATCAATTTTGAGGTCATGTATTCTGTTTATTTAACTTGTAAAACCTGTTCGGTAGAGGTAAATATACTATCCTCAAAGCTTATGACTTTATATATTTCACCGTATTCGGATTCTGTTAAGAACTCACTCATAACGTACGGCACAACGTCTTGCTTGCTGTTCCATACAGGAACCATCGTGTTGTTCTTCCATATGTATGCTCTGATTGTATAGCCGTCATCAGCAAGCTCCTTAAAGTTTCCCTTTATTACGGCTTGAGAACTGTATTTTTGAACGTTTGCCAACACACCGCTGCTGTTATATAAAGCGATATACACGTCCTCGTTATCGGGAGTGTTTATGTTTAATTTATACTTTAACATATCACTCATATACTCCGCCGATAAGCCGTTTTCGAGATCTTCTTGAAGATAGCCGTCCGTATACAGCCTTTGAATTTGCTCTGCGCTAAGGCAATAGTTATGAATCTTCAATTCATCTATCAACCCCTGCACGCTTTCGCCGCTGCTGCCTATGTTTGATTTACCGATGTATGCAATAGGCTCAAACGCGAGAATATCCTCGGGGGAGTATTTTGAATCAGTTGTGGATTGTAGCTCGCCGTTTATATACAGAAGTGTTTTATTCTTATCAAAAACCACTGCGACGTGCTTCCATTCATCGCCTGTAAATGTTGCCGACGGAGCAGAGAAATTGCCATAATAACAGCTTTGCGCATCAAGGGTAGTTCCTTTATCAAGAATTCCCGTGTAAAGCTCCGCACCGCTTTTTTGAGTTTCCGAACCGGGAGCAGCATAGAAAATTCTGTTTGTCGAGCTGTTTTTCTCGGTTTTTGACCAATATGACACGGTGAAGGTGTTGGCATTTGCAAGCAGACTTTTTCCGTTGTCATCGAAAATCTCTATATAATTTTGCACGTTGCCGTCAAATCTGACAGCCTTGCCGTTATAGCCCGTTTCATATGAAAGCGTTCCGTTTTCAACGGCTTTTCCATGCGAAGTGCTTAAATCCGAATTATCAAAATTAAGTTCGAATATCAGCTCGTCCTTGTGATTGCTTGTGTCACGCTTATCCTTTTCGATACCGAGCGAAGACATTGCGACATCAAATATATCAGTGTTTTCGTGAACTCCGGTAAGCTTTTGGGCACCTGGTCCGTACGCATAAATGGGAACATACGTGCTTGAGTGGCTGCCTGTTGTGTACTTGTATTTTCCGTTAAGCGTTCCGCCTGCATTGATGCCGCTGCTTTCAAGTAATCCGAGACCTCCCGTTTCATGGTCGGCTGAAACAATTACAAGCGTGTTGCCGTCCTTTTTAGCAAAATCAAGAGCTTCCTTTATGGCATTGTCGAAAATCTTCGCCTGTTCAACCGCGCCGTCAACTGAATTGCTGTGATTGTAGTGGTCGATAGTTGCGCCTTCCGCCATCAGAACAAAGCCGTTTTCCGTTCTGCCGTCAAGCATATTGATTGATTTTTTTACCATATCGTCAAGAAGCGGCTCTGTGGTATTGCCGTCCAATGGCTGAACAAGGTCGCCGCTTGTGCCGAAAAGACCGAGAACCTTATCGTTTTTGTCGAGTGCGTCCATTTCATCTACTGTGGTTATGTGTTTATAGCCATTGCTTATCATATTTGAAAGGTGGCTCTTGTAGCGGTCACCGCCTCCGCCCATGAATATGTCTGTTTGGCATACTGCCTGCTGTGCCGCAATATCTGAGCGTGAGGCTCTTGTCAGTACATGAGCCGAAAATGCTGCAGGAGTGGCATCGGTAAGGTCGGTAGTGGAGAGAATGCCTGTCGCCATATTATTCTCGTGTGCATACTCCATGATGTTTTTATATTCAACTCCTGCACCGCCTTTGCCTACATAATCATTGATGGTTTTGTGCCCGCTCGATATGGCTGTTCCTCCTGCTGCACTGTCCGTCACGCCATGGCTTGCCGAATACGTTTTTGAAAGACCGATATATGGCATTGTCTGCATTGCGTAGGGGGTGTCCGCACCGTTGTAGTGCCACTGTGAAAGCTGAACTATATTCTGACCCATTCCGTCACCGATAAGGATAATGACATTCTTTGCTTTGTCACTGTTGCTGTTTTGAGGCAAATCGTTTGTGTCCGTTATCGGCTGTGCCGGAGTGACCTCAACACCTGTCTTTATATTGCTATCCTCCTCAACGGACTCGTCAAGCTTTATGCCTGATATTTTTATATTGTCTATGAATCCTGAATAATCCTTATATGCACTTGAGAGTGAGTGACCAATATATGAGTACAGATTTTCTCCGAGCATCGGTAGACTGCCTTTTGTTTCATAGGTGAGAAATTCCTCTCCGTTTATGTATGCGGTGTGTTTTGTGGGTTCTATGACATATTTCAGATTAACCCATTCATCGCCACTTATACCAGAAATTGTCTTGCTCCCGTAAACGTCCCATTCGGTGCCTGTTTTGAGGGAGTAGCGCAAGCCTTGACCTAACGGCTCGTATTTGAAATAAAAGTATTTCGATGACGATGCTCCGACATAGAACAGACTGCTGCTTAGGGAATCATCGTAGGTCTGATTGCTTTGTACGTCCATTTCAACAGTTAGGTATTGCATTTTGTCAAGAGCACCGCACGGTATTTCGAGATAACTGCCGTTTGCGGAGGTGTTGTCAAGCTTTAGGACATTGCTTTTTTTTGATTCATCATAAACAATCTCTGCACCGCCGATTAAAGTGCCATTGTTGCTGTTTGATGTCATGTCTGATACTGTGTTGTCAGCAGGGTATTCAAAATCGTAGGACAAAAGCTCAACCTCCTGCACTTGAGATGACGGAGCTTGTTCGGGTGCGTCAAATATCGTCTGTACGTCGTAGAAATCCCAATCTGTTATCCCTGTGATATGTGCTATTTTTCGGCAT
>CAYMCT010000216.1:0-3110 GCA_964389075.1 uncultured Lachnospiraceae bacterium | reverse complement strand
TAAAGGTCGTGGCGATTTGCTACGACCTTTTACTATCCTTACGAATACACGCCATATCACAGCGATTTTTTATTATTTACTTTCCAATATCTTATCAATACTTGCAATCTTAACACAGATGATAAACACCTTACAAGCCTCAACAATCTCGTCGATTGTCGGGAATGACGGTGCGATTCTGATATTCGAATCCTTAGGGTCGTTGCCGTACGGATATGTCGCACCCGCACCTGTCATTACAATACCTGCGTCTTTACACATTGCAACTATTTTCTTTGCACAGCCTTCCATTGAGTCAAAGCCTATGAAATAGCCGCCTATCGGTTTTGTCCAGCTTGCGATACCTGCATCGCCAATCTCCTTATCAAGCATTTCTATTACCGCCTCGAACTTAGGACGCATAATGTCTGCGTGCTTCATCATATGCTCCTTAACAGCGTCCATGTTCGGGAAGAACTTTACATGTCTGAGCTGATTCATCTTATCGTGGCTTATAATCTGAGCGTTCATCATTTCAACCGTTGACTTGATGTTCGCCTCTGATGACGCCATAGCTGAGATACCTGCACCTGGGAATGTTACCTTTGCAGTTGAGCAGAACTCATATACCATGTCAGGGTTGCCTGCCTTTGCACACTCGTCGATGATGTTCAGGATTTCTGCCTGATTGTCTCTGTAAAGGTGGTGTATGCAATATGCATTATCCCAGTAGATTCTGAAATCCTCGGCTGCCGGCTTTAATGCTGCAAATCTCTTTACAACCTCATCGCTGTATACGTATCCGCTCGGGTTTGAATACTTCGGTACGCACCAGATACCCTTAACGCTTGCATCCTCTGAAACGAGCTTCTCTACCATGTCCATGTCAGGACCGTCCTCGTTCATAGGAATGTTAATCATCTCTATGCCGAAGAACTCACATACTGTGAAGTGTCTGTCATAACCGGGAACAGGGCAAAGGAACTTTACCTTATCAAGCTTGCTCCATGGTGTTGAGCCTAAAATACCCTTTATATATGCTCTTGAAATTGTATCGTACATAAGTGTTAATGATGCACTGCCGTAAACAACGATATTCTCCGGCTTTACTTCAAGCATATCAGCAAAGAACTTCTTTGCCTCCTGTGTACCCGACAAAATACCGTAGTTTCTCATATCAAGCTTATCTGCACCAACATAATTTGTATTCTCGTCTAAAACTTTAAGCATCGGCATTGAAAGCTCAAGCTGCTCCTTTGACGGCTTGCCACGAGCCATGCTGAGGTCAAGACCGAGACTCTTCTTGTTCTCATACTCTGTCATGAGCGATTCACGAAGCTTAATTAATTCCTCTTTAGTCATTGAATTATATGACATACATAATCCTCCTTAAAGGCGAATAATGGACTATCCACCACTCCCCGATTTATTACGAAATATATTATACTATATTATAAAGTAATTATCAAGCAAATTTTTATACAAAATTTAAAACTCTCAAAAAGTATATAATATGCAAAATAGCTGTCCCTGATACAGAAACAGCTATTATAGCTTTATACAAATTTGTATTCACAAATATGATAGTATTCCTCGCCTGCTTTAAGTATCGGTGCCGGATAATGGCTGTGTGCCATTGCGTTCGGGAACACCTGTGTTTCAAGACAGAATGCACCGTGTACCTGATATTCATAATCGCCCTTATGTACGCCCTTGCCGAGTAAATTTGCGGTATAAAGCTGCATCGAAGGCTGATTTGTATATGTCTGCATTGTGATACCTGTAGCCGTGCTTGATGCAACCGCAGCAAGACGGTATCCACGTCCCTTTATGATGAAGTTATGGTCATAACCGCCAAATAGCTTTGTCTGCTCAAAATCAGAATGAATATCCTGTCCAATCGGCTTCGGAACTCTGAAATCGAACGGAGTACCCAAAACGCTGTGAACCTCGCCTGTTGGCATACATAAATCGTTGTTCGGTGTGTAGAACTCAGAATTAATCTGCATTATCTGGTCATAGATATTACCGCTGTCATGACCGCTGAGATTGAAATAGCTGTGGTTTGTGAGATTACATACAGTGTCCTTATCAGATACTGCACTGTATTCAATCTTGAATGAGTTATCAGCCGTTACTGTATACTTCATTGTAACATTGAGCGTACCCGGAAAACCCTCCTCACCGTCAGGTGATGTAAGCTTAAGGATGAGTGCGTTTTCTTCCTCAACCTCCGTAACCTCCCATATTTTCTTATCAAAGCCGATAACACCGCCGTGCAGACTGTTTCCGTTCTCGTTTTCGCCAACCTTATAAATCTGCGAGTTAAGTTCAAACTTCGAATTTGCGATTCTGTTTGCGTGTCTGCCTATAGCTGCACCGATATATCCGCCGTTATCGAGATATTCCTCAAGTGACGCTCTGCCTAAAACTACGTCTGTCATTTCACCGTTCTTATTCTTAACCAACAGCTTTGTTATGATACCGCCATAGTTAATAATTTCAGCAACAACACCCTTGCCGTTATCGAGCGTATATGTATAAATCTGCTCACCGGTAGGCAGTGTTCCGTAAAGTGTTTTTGTTATTGACATGCCATTTTTCCTCCAAAACCAATTAATAGCTATATTCTATCACATTGTTATCTTATTGTCAATTAAAAGGACTGTTTTTTATAACAGTCCTTAATAAGAATCATTCTTCTATACCAATATGAAATGCTTCTTCAAGCGGAATCTCAACAGGGCTGTTATCAGGATTTGTTTCCATGATAGGTGCCATATAATCCCACCACTTTCTGTTGATTTCTGTGTCTGCAACCTTTGACCATTCTTCGAGATCTTCAATCTCAAGATATGCAAAAAGTGTATTTGTGTTTCTGTCTAAAAAGATTGAGTATGTTTTGCATCCGTGTGACATTATAACATCTCTCATTTCCGGCCATAGCTCGTTATGACGCTTGATGTACTCATCTATGTACTCCGGATAAACATTCATTGTTAAAGCTTTTCTTACCATTTGAAAACCCTCCTAATATTTGTTAAGCTTATTATATAACATATTAATCACAAAGTCAATTCAAATTTCCGTGTTAATTGTTAATATAACGTCCATTTTTCTTCATGTCTTAA
>CAYMCT010000215.1:0-3113 GCA_964389075.1 uncultured Lachnospiraceae bacterium | reverse complement strand
ACAAACACTCCGTCAACCTCCGGCTTATAGCTTGACCATGTATCATACAAGCCAATATAGTATTCAAGATTTTCCTTAAGGATAGGTCCATGCAGCGGACATATTGCCTTGACAGGCACTCCTGCAAGCTTTTTAAGCACATTCTGAACCTGTACGCCGTATTTACCTACTATATTGAAGTAATAACGTCTCGCCTCACAAGCCCAGTCCTCTTCCACGTCTAATGCACCGAATTTACCGAAGCCGTCAGCAGAGAACAAAATCTGCTCCGATATTTCATACGACATCATAACCTCAGGCCAGTGAACAAGCGGTGCAAAAACAAATTTTAAGGTATGTGTGCCAAGCTCCAATGTGTCGCCGTCGTTTACAACTACCTTTCTGTCCTCTATATCAATATCAAAGAACTGACCTATCATAGTAAAGGTCTTTGTGTTGCCTACAACCTTTATATTCGGATACTTTTCTACAACAGCACCGATGTTTGCCGCATGGTCAGGCTCCATATGCGAAACCACAAGATAATACGGCTCTTTGCCAGCCAATGCCGCCTCAAGATTAGCAAACCACTCATCACTCTTACGAATATCTGCAGTATCCATAATGGTGATTTTCTCATCCATTATGAGATATGAGTTATATGACACACCGTTAGGTACAATGTACTGACTTTCAAATAAATCTATGTCGTGGTCATCAACTCCGATATATTTAATGCTGTCTGTTATAAATGTATCTTTCATGATCATATTCCTTTCAAATAATAAAATAATAAATGCGGTTACTTTTGCAACCACATTTATTATATCATCATATTAATTTTTAGTCAAGGAATTAATTTTATAATCGTATATCCTCAAATTCATTAATATGACTATTCACAAAATCCGATATATAATCTTTTAACAATTCAGTTTTTATGTTCATTTTCAACCTCTTTACATCTATTTGAATGTATTTGTTAAGAATTATATCATATATATGTTACAATGTCAATACATTTGTTTAAATGTATTTGGAGGTGCAAAATGGCATATTACCCTCGGCTAAAAGATTTAAGAGAAGATAAAGATTTGACTCAATCAAAAATTGCAGAAGTGCTGGTTATCACGCAACAACAATACTCTTTATACGAAAAGGGTTATCGCGAAATACCGGTTTCAATGCTTATTAAACTTGCAGAATTTTATGATGTTTCTCTTGACTATATTGTTGGATTAAAAGATAAATAACGTAAAACCAGCCGTCTTATGATGGCTGGTTTAATGTTTTATAAAGAATCACTCAAGCTGCAAGCACTTCAATAAGCATAGCCAATATATCCCAAAAGCTCGGCACGGGTGATAGTGTCGTCAAGATTCAGATTTCCGTTCTCGTCACCCTCCATTATTCCGGTTGATGTGATGAAGTCTATAGCGTCCGTATATTCTGTATCGTTTCCGCTATATGCTATGCCCGTTGCAAAAACAGATACACCAATAACCACTGCCAGAATTTTTGATATAATCTTCTTTTCCATAACCTATCTCTCCTTATCTTCCGTTAATCAACAAGTGTTGCAAGTATAATGCAAACCTCTTCTTCCGTTAATTCTGATGCGTTTATGATATACGACGTTCCGTTATATATCATATATATACTGTATTCGCTATCCTGTGCAAACACCGCCGCATTGGTCCCGTTTATATCACTCAACACAATTCCATCATCTGAAATAACAGCATTCGCATATGTTAAATCACGAGATGTTACTATCTGGGCAAATCTTCCGTTATTGCCCGAGAATGTAAAAATTCGTGTATCATTGAGCGGTAAACCGTTGCTGTCTACAGTAAAGCTTGACGAGGCTCCGCCCGTATATATTAAATCCCCGCTGTACTCTACTCCGTTTATAATATCCGTTCCTATATAATTAAAATACCTATCGTTATCCCATTCCTCTACCGTATACTCGCTCTCATCGGCTGTGTAGAGTTCAGCAGCCGCTGCAGCATAGTCCTTCGGCATTATTGACGGTGAGTTGATGTTGAGCAACACACCCTTATAGCCAAGTCTTACCTTTACACCTCCTGCCAATGCCTGTGGCTCAGTCGTTGGCATTTCCGTAACAACCGCTGTCGGAGCTTCTGTTACGACCTCAACCGGAGCTTCTGTCGGAGGCGAAACTACACTTACCGTATCACTCACTGAAACAGAGCGTTTCGGTGCAGGCCTTGCTGTCGGAGCAGGCTGTTTTACCGGTTCTCTGTACTGGTACGGATTTTCTGTCGGCTCTGCCGTATATTGTTCTGTTTTCTGCAAGGCATATTCAACAGGTGCAGAGGTTGTTTCCGATACGCTCTCCGAAATTACTCCGCTGCCGTCAGTTTTAAAGTCATAATCCTTAACCGCCGCAAACATGACAACTGCTGCTGCAATGCTCGAAACCGTTGCAATAATCGGCATAAAATTACGTTTTGGCGGCTTCTTCTGTAGTATTATTCTGTTCCTTAATTCATCGCTTGCCCGAATATTATCAAATACCCGTTTATATTCCTCTTTTATCTCCCTTTCATCCATTGCCGTTCACCTCCTCCTTTAAGATATTTCTGAGCATTTCTCTGCCTCTGTGCAGCTGTGATTTTACTGTTCCCGATGTTGATTTCATAATACCGGCAATCTCGTCTACCTGATAACCCTCATAATAGTGTAAATGTATTACTGTTCTGTATTTTTTAGGTAATTTTAAGAGCGCATAATACAAATCACTTTTTTCGGTTTCAGGTACTGCAATATTTTCATCAATCGCCTCCGTTTTCTTCATCCACGACGATTTCAGCAAATCCTTAGTGAGGTTTATAGTAACACGCAACAGCCACGCCTTCAGATGTTCTTCGCTTTCAAACCGGTTTTTATTTTGCATAAGCTTTACGAACACATCCTGAGTCACATCCTCGGCGTGTTCAGGAGATTTTGTACGTGACAAAGCAAGCCTATAGACAGTATCTATAAACCGATTTGCAATATCCTCGTATGTATATAGGTACATCAGCCGAACCTCCCATCGGTACGCATACCCTATTTCTCCCGCTTTCATTAATAATACGATAAAAAGCATCAAAAGGTTGCATAAT
>CAYMCT010000214.1:0-3127 GCA_964389075.1 uncultured Lachnospiraceae bacterium | reverse complement strand
CTTTCGCTTATGGATAAATATCTTAATACCGATTTTATAGGTAAGATTTCCAAATACGTTGATGAGGTAGACTCTACAAATCTGGCAGCAAAGCAGGAGCCCTTCTTCCCTTCCGGCTCATTACTTGTTGCCAATTCACAGACCGACGGCAAAGGCAGACTCGGTCGTGAGTGGGTTTCCGAGTGTGGTACAGGAATATATGCATCACTTGTTTTAACTCCGTTCCTTCCGCTTAGAAAAATTCCGCAGATTACACTTATTGCAGGAATGGCAGTTTGCCGTGCATTAGGGAACAACGCACGTATAAAATGGCCTAACGATATAGTTATCGGCTCAAAAAAGGTTTGCGGCATACTTACGGAAGCCTTTACTGCCAATGACGGCGCAAACAGCATTGTGTGCGGAATAGGCATAAACGTAAACGACTGGGATTTCCCCGAAGAAATTGCTGATAAGGCAACCTCACTCCTGATAGAAACGAAGAAAAAATATTCACGCGAAAAAATTCTGGCTAATGTTCTAAACGAGCTCGAACCATTGTATACCGAATTTCTGGAAAAAGGTTTTTCTCCGTTGCTCGATGAATACCGTTCCCTTTGTGCTACGCTTAACAGCGAAGTACGGGCTATATACCAGAATAAAATGATAACAGGCACAGCAATTGACATAGACGACGTCGGCAGACTGATTGTTAAAACGGAAGATGATATAATAACAATAAACGCCGGCGAAGTAAGTGTAAGAGGAATGCTTGGATACGTGTAAATATGAATAAAAAGTAAATTTTAGCACTCTCGCACTGAGAGTGCTAATTTTGTGTTGACTTTTATTTTTTACAGTGGTATAATTTATATTATATTACAAACTGAAAAATAATCAAATGAGGTCGTATTTTTCCGACAATGAGGCTATATGCCGATATGCGAGATGCAAAGATTATATTTCAGTCCGATAACGAAGGGAGTCAATTAAATATGGCAAAGGGTAACATCTCAGTTGATTCAGAAAACCTGTTTCCAATTATAAAAAAGTGGTTATATTCTGATAAGGATATATTTTTAAGAGAGCTTGTCTCAAATGCCTGTGATGCTATAACAAAGTTCAAAAAAATAGCACTCTCAGGTGAAGCAGAGGCTGATGATTCATACAAGGTAACAGTTACCGTTGACAAGGAAGCAAAGAAGCTTATTATAAGTGATAACGGTATAGGTATGACAGCTGAGGAGATTGACAAGTATATCAACCAGATTGCCTTTTCGGGCGCTACAGAATTCCTTGAAAAGTATAAGGAAGAGGATAATGCAAATTCACAGATTATAGGACATTTCGGACTTGGTTTCTACAGTGCGTTTATGGTATCAGACAGTGTTGAAATCAATTCGCTTTCATATCAGAACGGTGCAAAATCAGCCAAGTGGACCTGTGACGGCAGTATGGAATTCGATATGACCGACGGTGACAGAACAGAACGTGGTACTGATATTGTGCTTAACATTGCAGAGGACAGCGTTGAGTTTCTTGAAGAGTTCAAGGTACGTGAAATTTTGCACAGATACTGCTCATTCCTCCCGGTTGAGGTATATCTTGTAAATGCAAATACTCCTGAGCCTGAGGTTAAGGAGGGTGAAGAAGCACCCGAAAAGCTTGAGCCAAAACCGATTAATGAAACAAACCCACTTTGGATGAAGAAGCCGTCAGAGTGTACTGACGAGGAATACAAGGAGTTCTACAGAAATGTATTCATGGACTTCAATGAGCCGTTGTTCTGGATTCATCTTAATGTGGACTATCCGTTCAATTTAAAGGGTATTCTATACTTCCCTAAAATCAACCATGAATTTTCAGGAATTGAAGGACAAATAAAGCTGTTTAACAATCAGGTGTTTGTTGCTGATAACGTAAAGGAAGTTATTCCGGAATTCCTTATGCTCTTAAAAGGTGTTATTGACTGTCCTGACCTGCCGCTTAACGTATCGAGAAGCTTTTTGCAGAATGACGGATATGTTCAGAAGATTTCTTCGCATATCACACGCAAGGTTGCAGATAAGCTCGTAAATCTTTACAAAAACGATAATGATAATTACGAGAAGTTCTGGGAGGATATAAATATCTTCGTTAAATACGGCTGTATGCGTGATGAAAAATTCTACGAAAAGGTAAAGGATGCGATTATATACAAGGATCTTGACGGTAAATATACAACACTCGCAGAGCTTACTGACGGAAAAGAGTCAGCAGAAATATACTATGTTTCAGACAGTAAGCAGCAGTCACAGTATATCAATATGTTCAAGGAGCAGGGACAGAATGCAGTTATTCTTCCGGCAGTTATGGATACTCACTTCATTTCATTCCTTGAAATGAAGAATCCGACGGTAAAATTCAAGCGTATTGACTCGGCACTTTCGGATATTGCCGAGAACACAGAGAAGGATGATGAAAAGAACACTGCCATCGTTGAAATGTTCAAGACAGAGCTTAACGATGAAACACTCAAGATAGAGGTGCAGAACCTCAAAAACGCATCAGTATCTGCAGTAATTCTTCTGAGCGAGGAATCCCGTCGTATGCAGGAAATGTACAGAAGCTACGGTCAGCAGTTTGCAGGAATGGCAAATATGTTCCACGATGAGTTTACACTCGTAATTAACGGCAATAACGAGCTTGTACAGAAGCTTGACACATTAGCTGACGATACAAAGAAGCTTGTTATTAACCACATATATGACCTTGCGAAAATTTCGCACAGCCCGCTTGATGCGGAGCAGATGAGCAAGTTCATCGCACGCTCGAATGAGTTGTTGGGAAAATTATTCTGAATAAAAGAGAAAAACTCTTAAACCGTATGATTTAAGAGTTTTTTTAATTTAGTTAAGCAATGCACGGTCATTAGCAAATTCGCTTCCGCTGAGGTCGGCAAACTTTTTGAGAAGATCGTCTACTGTAAGATTCTTCTTATCTTCGCCGCTTACATCGTATATAATACGGCCTTCGTGCATCATTATAAGTCTGTTACCGTAAGTGATGGCATCCTTCATATTATGAGTAATCATCATCGCCGTAAGATTTTCTTCAGTTATAAACTTCTGCGAAAGCTCCAGAACTGTTGTTGCTGTTTTAGGGTCAA
>CAYMCT010000213.1:0-3146 GCA_964389075.1 uncultured Lachnospiraceae bacterium | reverse complement strand
CTTCTCTTACAAGTGCCTGTGCAAGAAGTGTAGCTGTTGTTGTACCGTCACCGGCAACATCATTTGTCTTGGTAGCAACCTCTCTTACAAGCTGAGCACCCATATTCTCGAATGCATCGTCAAGTTCAATTTCCTTTGCGATGGTTACACCGTCGTTTGTAATAAGCGGTGCACCGAATTTCTTGCCCAGAACTACATTTCTGCCCTTGGGACCGAGTGTGATTTTAACAGTATCCGCAAGCTGATTAATTCCGCTCTCAAGTGCGTGTCTTGCGTCCTGACCGAATTTAATTTCCTTTGCCATAACTAAAACTCCTTTTATCAGTCAATTACTTTAGCCAATATATCGTTCTGGCTTACAATCTTGTATTCCTCGCCGTCAAGCTTAACCTCAGCGCCTGCATACTTTGATGTAAGAACCTTGTCGCCTACAGCAACTTCCATAATGATTTCTTTGCCATCAACAACCCCGCCCGGTCCTACTGCAATTACTTCTGCAACCTGAGGCTTTTCCTGCGACTTTGAAGTGAGAATAATACCACTTTTTGTGGTTTCTTCTGCTTCGAGCATTTTTATTACTACTCTGTCAGCCAATGGTTTGATTGTCATAATAACATTACCTCCTGTTTATGAAACGGCTTTTGCCAAATCTTTTACTTTTTAGCTGTTAGCACTCGTTGGGCTTGAGTGCTAACAGTACATATTATCGTCTTTTTTGTATTATTTTTCAAGCCTTGATTTTGTTTTATTATAATGGTTTTACTTCGATTATCTTTGAAAATCTTCGTTTTTTGTATATTTTTGTAAATGGGGCATATTTTTTAATATTAACAGATAGTTCATAAACCTTGTTTTTTACGACAAAAAATTTTCCATAAGTGCAAGTGCTTCGTCGAGTGTTTCGAAGGATTTTCCCTCTTTCAGGGTGGCTATGTCATGTGCAGGGAAGGATTCTTCGCTTACCTTCTCGTTTGAAATAAGCCGTCCGGTTCCGTTTTCGTCAAGATACAGCCGAAGCTCTCCGTCCTCAAGTATAACACGGTAACGGGCAGGGGATACTGTTGATATGGGAAAAACTGTCGGGTGTACAGACGATGTTGAGGTGGTTACATATGGCTGTGAGATAATATTCCTGCCGTTACTGAATCCGATAAAATATCCGGCAATAAAAAAACTTGCTGTCAAGAATAAATATGTTGCAATAACAATAATATTCCTTGTTGATAAAGATAAATTTTTCATAAACTGTCCTCCGTTGAATAATAAGGTATTTTTTAGGATTTTTACCATAAATTAAAAATTAATACCAAAACTATTGAAATTTCTGCGGTTTTAAGATATAATACTAATAAGTATACCCAAAACAGTTATGCTGTGTATCAAGGTGAGAAAACCGCACAGCCTGATATGTAAAGGAGGAATATGCGTGTCAGATAACAAGAGGAGAAATACAAACAGTCCGAAAACTAACTATGATGATTTTGATTGGGAGAGCTTTGATAAGAAAACAGCGGCTTATTCCACTATTGATTCAGATGTTCCGTTAAGACGTCGCCGCAGCTCGGATGAGGGGCAGAAAAAACGTCGTACAGCATCTTCTGAGACTGTTGCTTCACGCACACGTGAGCCTCAGAGTAAGCCTAAGGCGGCACGTAAAAGGAAACGCAAAAAGAATTTGACAGATAAGCAGATACAGTTCAGAAGAAAGGTGAGAACAACAATTCTTGTTGGACTGCTTATTATTATTGTAATAACATCAGGCATATTTGTAGGAATGTATGCGGCGGTTTCTCGTGAGATAAAGGAAATGAACATACACAATCTTGCGCTTAATCATATGTCTACTATTTATTACACCGATAAAAACGGAGAATATAAGCAGCTTGAAGAATTGCAGTCTGATACAAAGCGAATCTGGGTTGAATCGGAAGAGATTGCGCCTTGCTTTAAAGATGCGATTGTCGCAATCGAGGACGAACGCTTTTATGACCATAACGGTGTCGATATAAAACGTACCCTGGGTGCTACAATAAAATATATAGGTGCAAAGATGGGTCTTGGTCAGTCGACTTACGGCGGTTCAACAATAACACAGCAGGTTATTAAGAATATAACCAATGAGGATGAGTTCAAGGCGACAAGAAAGATAAAAGAAATGATGAGAGCACTTGCACTTGAAAATGCTCTTTCAAAGGATGAAATCTTAACTCTGTATTGTAATGTTGTTTATTTTGCGAACAACTGTAACGGTGTTGAAGCGGCGGCAAGAACATATTTCAATAAGTCGGCATACGAGCTGAACCTTCAGGAAGCTGCATCTATTGCGGGCATTACACAGTTCCCGTCGCAGTATGACCCTATCGCAAATCCGGAAAACAATATAGAAAAAAGAAATATTGTACTCGGCAAAATGCATGAGCTTGGCAGAATAACCGAACAGGAATATGAAACTGCAGTAAGCTCACCACTCGAACTGAACGATACTTACAGAGCTATAGGTATGAAGCCTAACTCGTATTTTGTCGATCAGGTAGTCAATGATGTTATAAGAGATCTTATGAAACAGAAGAACTATACCGAGGAGTTTGCAACAAGTCAGGTATATAACGGCGGATATAAGATTTATGCAACGATTGATAAAGATATCCAGACAACTATGGAGAGTGTGTTTGAGAACACATCAAACTTCCCGGGCGGAGGTCAGTCAGAGGCGGCTATGGTTGTGCTCGACCCGTACACAGGTCAGATAAAGGGTATAATCGGCGGATTGGGCGCAAAGACAGATGTGCGTGGCTGGAACAGAGCAACTCAGGCTGTGCGTCAGCCGGGTTCTGCTATAAAGCCGATTGCAGTATATGGTCCTGCTGTGGATTTGGGTAAAATCACGGAGGTTGATATTGTTACCGACGAAAAAATAAAAATCGGTAATGATGACTGGGAGCCTAAAAACTCATACAGCGGCTTTAAGGGTGATATGACAATCAAAGAAGCTGTGGCGAGATCTGCAAACATACCGGCGGTAAAGGTATTAGACAGTATCGGTCTTTCAAATTCGTTCGGCTATATGCAGAATAAGTTCCATATAAGCACATTGCACGAGGGCGACAGAAACTATTCATCACTTGCTCTTGGCGGTCTTACTCAGG
>CAYMCT010000212.1:0-3168 GCA_964389075.1 uncultured Lachnospiraceae bacterium | reverse complement strand
GGCCGGGATTTGGAGATAACATGCGTGTACTTCTCTGGATTCTTGACAGATGTGACGGTAAGGTTGACGCTGTTGAAACAGCAATCGGTTATGTTCCGAATGTTGATGACATCGACATCACAGACCTTGATATGACTAAGGAAGATGTTCAGGCACTTCTTACAATCGACAATAACGAGTGGATTAAGGACATTGAAGACCCAGAGTCAGGTATCAAGAAGTACTTCGAGCAGTTCGGCGATCTCCTTCCGAAGGAAATGGCTGACGAGCTTGCTAAGCTTGAAGCTAACTTAAAGAACTAATTTGTTAACTAACTTATAACTCATATTTAAAAGGCCGGACGATTGATTTCGTTCGGTCTTTTATTGCAAAAATATTTCAAAAAGAACAGGGACATTAAAACTATGTTACATAATATTGCGGGAAAGTTATGTAATCCACTTTATCCACGCTTTTATCCACAGTTATTCACAAACTAAATGCTGATAAATGCAACAAATTCTTATAGTTTTCCACGGAATGTGCAAAAAAAGAGGATAACTGAATAATTATGGAGTTTACATAATAAGAGTTTTAACAGGCTTGTGCAAACTACTGTGGATAAAATAGTGCGAAAAAAGTCGGAATAATAACTATAAAATCACAATAATTGACTTTACAGTAAAAAATTAATGTGCTATAATCGACTTAGTTGAGACCGATTGAATAAGGAGAGAGGTTATGAATAAACTCACAGTAACAAATGAAAAATTATCACCGATGGGAGATTTGTACGGGATTTTTTTTGAAGATTTAAATCATGCGGCAGACGGTGGATTATATGCTGAGACGGTTCGTAATCGGAGTTTCGAATTTTCCCCCATAGATAACCCGGTATACAGCGGTCTTACTGCATGGATGGAGTATCAGCCGGAGGGTACAACAGTTTCGCTTTCGATAGACAGCAAGGATTTTGCCGACAAGGAAAACCCTCACTATCTTGTTATGGAGGTAGTAACTGACGGGACAGAAGCCGGAGTAAAAAACGAGGGCTTCAACAGCGGTATTCCGGTGTATGGCGGCAGGGAATATAAATTTACTATGCGTGCGAAAGCTGCAGAGGGAACGAAAGTAACAGCATCAATCGTCGGGGCAGACGGAACTGTTTATGACAGTGCTGAGTTTGCTCTTGCAGAAAATTGGGCAGAGTACAAGACTGTATTCTGCAGTAAAACAGAGGATTTTTCAGCACGGCTTATGCTCTCGATGAAGAAGTCGGGAAAAGCAAATTTTGATTTTGTTTCGTTGTTCCCCAAGGACACATACAAGGGCAGAGAAAACGGTTTGCGCAAGGATATAGCAGAAATTCTGGCAGATTTGAAGCCGAAGTTTGTACGTTTTCCGGGAGGATGTCTTGTACATGACGGAGCATTGAACAGTTATGAACGTGACTCGTGCTACCGCTGGAAAAACACAATAGGCGATATAAAAAAGCGTCCTGCACGTCGTAATAACTGGAGATACAATCAGACTTTGGGTTTAGGCTATTATGAATATTTTCTTTTCTGTGAGGATGTTGGAGCAGAGCCTCTGCCGGTATTACCTGCAGGCTACAATCCACATTCACGTCAGGGTGTTCCGATTGATGAGCTTGGTGAGTGGATTGACGATGCGCTTGATTTGATTGAGTTTGCAAACGGTGATGCCGATACAAAATGGGGCGGAATCCGAAAAAAGCTCGGACACGAAGCACCGTTCAACCTTAAATATATCGCAATAGGTAACGAGGAAGTAGGACAGGGATTTTTTGACCGTTACGACTATTTCCACAAGGCAATCAAGGAAAAGTATCCTGAAATAAAAATTATAAACTCGGCAGGTCCGTTCAATCACGGGGGTGAATATGACCGTGGCTGGGCAAGTGCAAGAAAGAACGGCTCAGATATTATTGACGAGCATTATTATATGACTCCTGAATGGTTTATTGCCAATTATCACCGATATGATAACTTCAGCGCAGAAGATATCAAGGTATTCCTGGGTGAATATGCATCCTGGGGAAACACGTATTATTGTGCTTTGGCAGAGGCAGCATTTATGACGGGACTTGAAAATAATGCACATGCTGTATCACTTGTATGCTATGCACCGCTTTTGTGTAATGCGCAGTATGTAAACTGGCAGCCTGATATGATATGGTTTGACAATAACCGTGTTTACGGTACAGCCAATTATTATGTTCAGAAAATGTTTATGAATAATCTTCCTACAAATCTGTTGAAGGTTGAAAAGAGCGGCTTTGATAAGCTTTCTGTTATGGGTGAGGAGTGTATAACAGGCGGCATAAGCCTTATGGCAGATAACTGCAGCGCCGAATTTAAAAATATCCGTATAACAGATAATGTAACCGGTGAAGTAAAAGCATTTGATAATCTTGAGTTTATAAACGGCGGCGAAGCTGATATTATGCAAATGACATCGGGCAGATACACAATAGAATTTGATGCAAAACGCTCAAGCGGTGATCTGGGCTTTAAGCTTACATTCGCCCGAAAGAAAAATGACCACAGAATAGTATGGTCAATCGGCGACTGGCAGAATCAGGACACAATCATAGATAAATTTGAGCCGAGAGGTTCGTGTCTGACGCAAAGTAGATTTTCGGTTGAAACGGGAATTACATATAAGCTTAAGCTTGTAGTTGACGGCAGGCAGATTACAACGTATATAAACGGTGAGCTTGCGAACAATATTGAAGATAAACGTCAGATTAATGAGGAGTTGTATTACACAGCAGGTCTTGATGATGCGACAGGAGATGTTATCGTTAAGGCGGTAAATGTGAATGATGCAGCAACCGCCGGAGAAATAGAAATCCCGTTTGTTGACAGGATTGATGCGGTTGTATCAGAGCTTTCGGGATATAATAAAGATGATATGAACAGCTTTGAGGAACCGACAAAGGTATCGCCAACGGAAAATAAAATTATATCTGAAACGAACAGCTTCAGCTATGAATTTAAACCAATGAGCGTTAATGTGTTCAGGATAAAAACAAGGTAAACAGTAAAAATCCACCGAATGAACGGTGGATTTTTACGTTGTCATGAAATACAAAATGCGTCGCACGATGTTATTTTGCCTTTACGAAAAAAACAGGATAGCTGTTTAAATATGGATTCACAGGAG
>CAYMCT010000211.1:0-3180 GCA_964389075.1 uncultured Lachnospiraceae bacterium | reverse complement strand
GTAGAGAACGGACGGGTTGTAGGAGTCGGCAACGGTAATCCTAATTCACACGAGGCAGACGTTGCTGATTTCAGAAAGCTATTTGCCGGCTGCGCTCAGGCGGTTGTTTCACCTGACAGCGGTGCAAGCGAAATCACTGTAACTGCAACAACCGATGACGGTATCACGGCGTCAATTACCGTACCGGTAAAGATTAAAGAGGATTTTGCAGCTGAAATCCCGACTGTAACAGAGCGCTACCTCACAAAATGGCGACAGACACTTGAAATCGTGCCTGAATATCCTGATTATTCAAAGGAGATTTCAGACAGTGATATGAACACCTGGGTTGTTGTAAGCGTAGGTAACGGATACGATGACATTTTCAACAACAAGACCGGCTTTGTTATGTACAAAACAAAAACGAACATTGCAAAGGGCGAGCATCTCATTTTCCGTGAGCTATTCGGCGACTATGTGGATGTATACATAAACAACGAAAAAGTAATGAGTGCTGAATGTAAGTACGGCAGACGCTTCCAGTACACTGCCGATGATGACAAAGAGCTTGATATAACAGTTGTAGTTGACAGCCGTGTCAAGACCGAGGTTGGCGGAATAAGCAAGCCTGTAATCATATCAGATTAAAGGAGTTAGTGACTATGACATTTCCAAACGATCCGGCAATGCTGGTCAGTGTTTTAAATACTCGATTACGTGATTATTATCCGTCGCTTGATGCACTGTGTGAAGATACGGGAACAGATAAAAATGCGTTCATCGAGAAATGCCGCATAATAGGATATGAATATAATCCGGAAAGGAATCAATTTGTATAATGCGTGAAACTGAACTTAAATGTATGTTAGATGAACAGATTTATCTTAAACTGAAGGCTCTTTTTGACTGGGACTGGGTAAAAGAGCAGGAAAATCACTATTATTCCGATGCTGTCGGTGAATTGAGAAAAAACGGCATAACATTCAGGGTGCGCACAAAGGACGGTATAAATAAGCTTCAGCTTAAAATGCATAAAAACAATAACAGCCCACTGCAGATATGCGATGAGCTTGAGTACCCCATCGACAGCGTGCCGGATAAATTTACATCACAGCAAGTAAATGAGCTGACCGGGATTGATACCGACGTATCACGTTTAGGTTCGCTAAAAACACTGCGGCACAGCCTTTTCTACTGTGACGGTGTAGAGATTTGTCTTGACAAAAATGAATTTCTTGACAAAACCGACTATGAAATAGAGCTTGAATATACTCAGGAAATACCGCAAACGCTTTTAGCACTTCTGAAGGATAACGGTGTTGATTTCACCGCACCCTGCAAAGGCAAATGCTCAAGGTTTATGACCAGACTTGCACAAATTATAAAAGGTGAGTTTTAAATGAAAAGGGTGTTGCAACTGCAACACCCTTTGTTTATCAGGTTGATATTATTTTATGTCTTACTATCTTCTTATTTGTATTCTTCGGGAATTCCTCATCTCTGAGCTTTACCTTCTTTATCTTCTTGAATACCGGCATATCCGCATTGATTTTTTTGATAAGCTCCGAGAAATATTCTGAGTTGTCAAGATAATCCTCTACCGGGAAAATCTCAGCTGTGATTACAGCATCTTCTGAATACACCACAGCTTCTGATACAGCCGCATCGCCCAGAATTTTAGCTTCCAATTCCTCCGGCGAAACATTCTCACCGTTACTTAATATAATAAGATTCTTTTTACGACCCTTAATGTAAAGGAAACTGTCCTCATCAACATAACCAAGGTCACCGGTGTAGTACCAACCGTCTATAAGAACAGTTTCGGTTGCCTTCTTGTCCTTGTAATAACCAAGCATTACATTATCGCCCTTAACAATAATCTCGTCCTCATCTGTAATCTTGATTTCACAGCCGTGAAGAATTTTACCTACACTACCCTCTTTCCTGTGATGGTTTCTGTTAACCGAAATAACCGGCGAACATTCTGTTATGCCGTAGCCGTTCAGGATTTTTATTCCCCATGACTCGA
The DNA here is from genome assembly GCA_964389075.1 of uncultured Lachnospiraceae bacterium. Taxonomy (GTDB): domain Bacteria; phylum Bacillota; class Clostridia; order UBA1381; family UBA1381; genus Ornithomonoglobus. The sequence goes on along the minus strand of CAYMCT010000211.1, from coordinate 1,172 downwards.
ACTCTTTAATATACTTCTCGTCAAGATACGCACCACCGCAAATTATATATTCAGCCTTGCCGCCAAACGCTTTATGAACCGATGAGAACAACTTCTTTCTCAGGTCGATGCCGCCCTTCAAGAGCTTGTCACTCACCTTCATCATATCACGAAGCAATTTTTCCTTATTGTTGTTTTTAGCTGTTTTCCATATATTCTTATAGAAGTTTTCAACAAACAACGGTACAAGAAATACTACCTGCGGCTTTGCAATAGCTAAATCGCTTACCACCGTTTTGAGCTTGTTGTTCAGGAATATACACTTTTCATAGTTAAGCGGTTTTAATATTGAAGTTATAAAACCGAAAGTATGATGGAACGGCAATACAGAGAAAACATCACCTGTAACCAAGAACTGTTTGCACGCAGCATTGATGTTTGCCGCCATATTTTTATGACTGAGCATAACTCCCTTTGAAAAACCGGTAGTTCCTGATGTAAAAAATATTGTTGCCATTTTCTCCGGCTCTACCTGATGATTGACAAAATCTCTCTTGCCTTTTTCAAGCAGTTCTTTTCCCGTTGATATGAATTCGTCCATATCCTCCATTGAGAAAATCTTTGAAATTTTTGCCTTCTTTGCTGCATCAATATATTTTCTTGATACTATAGCCGCTTTACAATCACTCTTTTTATAGAGTGTTGATATATCCTCAGGTGACAGCTCCTTATCAATCGCAACTGCTACGTTTCCGCCGTTTGTAAGTGCCAAAAAGCTTATTATCCAATTATATGAGTTCTCGCCGATAATTGCAACATTATCGTTCTTTACACCCTTTTTATAAAGATATGTTCCAAGACAGTCTACATCGGAATCTAAATCTTTATAGGTTTTAACACATACCTCGCCTTTTTCAATTTCGTATTTAATTGCACCGCTGTCGCCGCATCTGTAAACCTTACTTTTTATCAAATCTTTCAAATCCGTGATATCAGGCAATGTGTTATACAATGGATAATCTTTATTCTTCATAAATTCCCCTTTCAAATTCCCTTCCAATAATACTATATACATATATTATACTATTTCCTGATAAAAAAGTCAAGTTCCAAATAAAATAGGGCAATTGAAATTGCCCTATTTTAAAAATCAGTTTGCGCCTTCTACAAGACCGTAGAATACATTATTTACT
>CAYMCT010000210.1:0-3193 GCA_964389075.1 uncultured Lachnospiraceae bacterium | reverse complement strand
CTTTCTTAATATGGTGAAGCTCTGCATGAGGATGGTACACACCCAAAGGATGCTCCTCTGTAGTGATGTTGTTTCTTAATACCAAATCCATAATATACTTACCGTCCGACATACTCGCAATAGGTGTTATTGTGTTGTGCGGCTCGCCTGTATTTGCGAATATAAACGCAGCTTCGTCAGTATAATTTCTCCAGCTATCAAGAAGCTTACCCGACAGCTCTACTATTTTCTCTGTATCATTTCCCTTCAAACGAATAACCGACATCGGCCACTTCAAGCGGCTTATCTCAATATCTTCATATCCCGCTATGCTATAGAACTTTTCACTCTCTGCTCTGTGCATTGCGAATACATGGTTTCCGCCCTGGAAATGCTCATGTGTTAGGATCGAGCCGCCAACTATCGGAAGGTCTGCATTTGAACCTATTATGTAGTGATTAAAACGTGTTATAAAATCAAGCAGCTTGGCAAACGCAGTCTTATCAATAACCATTGGTACGTGCTTGGAGTTAAACACGATACAATGCTCGTTATAATATACATACGGAGAATACTGGAATCCCCATTTTTCGCCGCATATATCAATAGGTATAATTCTGTGGTTCTGACGTGCAGGATGATTTACTCTGCCGCCGTAGCCCTCGTTCTCAACGCAAAGTTGACACTTCGGATACGACGATTGCTTCTGCAGTTTTGCCGCAGCAATAGCCTTAGGGTCTTTTTCCGGCTTCGAACGGTTGATTGTGATTTCAATCTCACCGTATTGCGAATCTACAGTCCACTTAACATCTTTTTTTATTCTGCCACGTCTTATATAGTTATTGTCGCATGAAAGCTTATAAAAATAATCCGTAGCCTCCACCGCCGACCTTTCATACAAGCTGTTGAACCTTTCTGTAACAGTCGACGGATACGGTGTTAATGTGTCCATAATTCCGGTATCAAAAATGTCACGGTAAACAACGCTGTCATTTTCAAGCATCCCCTTAGATACTGCATAGTCAGTAATCGCATCAAGAATATCATCAAGCTCATCTTCAGACTCACATTTTGCACCCGTTTCCTCGTACGAATCAAGCCCGAGCTGCGCAAGAAGACTATTCCTCACATAAACCTTATCATCTTCTCGTATAAGACCTGTCATAATACCATATGACACAAGCTTATCTATATTTTCAAAAATCACGATAAACCCCCTTCTCAAATTTATCATTGCTTTCCTATTCTACCATAAAATACCTTTATTTGCAATAGAATATCAATTTTTTATCCAAAAATGTCAAAAATTGTCCTGCATAAAGAAGGAAAATACCCTATCCATCGCCTCACCGGGATGTTCATGTCCGTAATCAGGATAAATAATATGCTTTTTATTGCAGGTCAATTTATTATACGCTGCATACTGAGTTGACGGTGGGCAAATTGTGTCCATTAGACAGGTAAAGAACAGCATATCAGCCTTTATACGAGGCGCAAGATACTGTAAATCTATGTAGCCCAGTCTTGTAAATATTTCATCTTCTCTTTCGTGAGCCGGGTCAAAGTCCCTGAAATATTTTCTGAGCTCGGCGTATGCATCCTTATCAAGATCCATATCCCATACTCGCTTATAATCACACAGGAACGGAAACATCGGAGCTGCCTTTGCCACTCTCGGTTCAAGTGCCGCACAAGCGATTGTAAGCGCACCGCCCTGACTTCCGCCATGTGCATAAATCTTTGTTTCATCCACAAAATCCATATCCATAGCAATATTTGCAAGCTCGGCTGTATCAAGAAATATGTCACGGAATAATAGCTTATTCGGATCCTCCTCATCAAGACCACGTATAATATGACCATTAAGGGTATTTCCCTTTACTCCGCCGACATCCTCACTCTTACCGCCCTGACCTCTCACATCAAGAGCGAACACAGCACATCCCGCTGCAACATATGCAAGCTTATCCCACCACGCACCGCAATTACCGGAATAACCGTGGAACAAAAGCACCGCCGGAATTTTACCTTCTATATTTTTAGGTCTTAAATGCTTTGCGTGTATTCTCGCACCGTTTACACCCGTAAAATACAAATCGTAACAGTCCGCATTTTTCGCTTCAAAATCAGCCCTGATAAGCTCAACCTGAGGATCTGTATTCTTCATTTCTGTTATTGCCGAATCCCAAAACTCATCAAAATCAACCGGGCATGGGTTCACACCCATATACTGTTCAAGCTCCTTTACCGGCATATCTATCATTGGCATAGTTTTTTCCTCCTGAATATTAAATACTGATTTAATTATACAACCCTGAAAAACAAATGTCAACCCAAAAGCTACTAAATCCAGCGATATTCCGATTTATTTTTACCAAAAAACCACTCCCTGAGCTTATCATCGGCAACAATGCAGATAAACGACATCACAAACCACAGCAAAGTGTACGGCAGGCACACCTGACCCATTATGTTATACGGCAAATGATAATAGCTCCAAACCTGCAGACCCATTTTTATGTTAACCACATATCCGATTAAAAACTCAAGCACCGTTATTATCAATGCACCCATAAGCATCTGCAACAGCACGGGAAGCTTTGTTTTTTCGTTTATCAGACCTATCGCAACAAAACACGCACCGCCAAGCCAAAACATACTCCAATGCGACCATCCGCGCCACAAAAGCTCAATTACCAAATACGCAATTCCACCAAACCCAAACAGTATAAAATACATAATATCTCCATTCCGCCGCTCACCTGCGGCACAAAGCATAACATAAAGAGAAGCAATCAGCTTATCTTTTACGAAAAAAATCCCCCTTTATTTTAGTATACATAAAACAAAGGGGGAATATTCAGCTTATTTTAAATATCAAGGTTTGACACGTACTTCGCATTGTCTTCAATAAAGTCACGTCTTGGTTCAACCTTTTCACCCATAAGAATTGTGAATATACGGTCTGCCTCAATTGCATCCTCTAAATCAACACGCAAAAGTGTACGCTTTTCAGGATCCATTGTGGTTTCCTTAAGCTCTGCCGGGTCCATCTCACCAAGACCCTTGTATCTCTGAACCTTAGCGCCCTTGCCAAGCTCAGCAATCGCCGCATCTCTTGCCGCATCGTCGAACACGAAACGCTCAACCACATCCTTGTTCTTGCCCTTGAACACCTTATAAAGCGGTGGCTGTGCAATATACACGTGACCTC
>CAYMCT010000209.1:0-3195 GCA_964389075.1 uncultured Lachnospiraceae bacterium | reverse complement strand
ATAAATATAATTATTTTATTGTTTTCAAATTTAACTTTGTACGCAAGCTCATAATTCGTTTTATTATAATAAATATCATAACCGAAAATACCGCTTAAATCTCCGGTTTTTGCTTCACCCACTGTATAATCTTCATAGATTTTTTCGATAGCATTTTTGTATAAACGCTTTAACTGCTTATCTTTAATTTTCTTTATGAATTTTGCCGCCGGTGGCATAAATCGTATCTCTGTCATATTTCGTCATCTCCGAACACTTCGTCAAATGTGTAATATTCACCTTTGTTTTGTGCCACGTTTTCGGCTTCTTCCAACATCTTTTCTACCGCCGGACGCACCTCCTTCTGTGCCGCTTTGAATTTTTCCAGCAATTCATTACCGCTATATCCTTTTGCAATCAAATCAGCTAAAATAAGATCGGCAAATCCTCCGCTCGTGTTGGTTTTCACAGGTCGCAATACAATTTCATTTCCACGCATAATACATTCAGCTTCACACTCAAACCCAAGCTTTGTAAAAAACTTTTGTGGGATTGTTATCTGTCTTTTTGCAGAAATATTAATTCTTTTTATATCCATTGACAAATCCTCTTTTAACATTGATACAGACATAATTTCACCCTCCCTATATTATATTCTTAATCATTGTATTTTATTCGAATTTCTTGGTTTCTTTGTTTCTAAGAATATTATATACCAATTTCCTCTATTTGTCAACAAAAATTTACACAAAAAACAGGTGCCGTGTGGATTCCCGGCACCTGTTTTTATTTTTATTCTTCAATCAGAATACTACTGTAAATGTACCTTTTGAATTCTCAATTCCTTCAGCAGCTTTCTGAGCCAATTCATAGGCTGTAGGAACTGCTGACTCGGTTGTAATGTTCTCTGCATCAAACAAAGAAACATTCATTATCGGATTTTCATATTTTTTCATAATAATTATTCCTCCTGTCCATTTGTTTGATTAGTCTATTGTTGCAGTAACATTTGCACCATTAATAACTGCTGTCATTGATTTAACTTCTGATGCCGCTGCATTTACTACTACTGCAAACACTGTTGAACCGCCTGTAATTACTGTTTGGTCTAAAGCTATAGTACCCTCATTAGCCTCAACACCATTAACCTTAACACCTACTGATGTAATAGCATCTGTTCCTGCTGTGATTGTAAGCTTGAATACTGATGCAGCATCAACACTTTCATCACCTGTTTCTGTTGCGTAATCCTCGCCTACCTGCTCATATGTAGCTGTAGCAGGAGTATAATCACCTGTCTTAGTTATAAGGATGTAGTCTACACAAGCAGCGGAAGTACCTGTTATTGTTTTTTCAACTGCTACAACTGTGTCTTCTGTAATTGTAAATTCTTCTGTCGTTTGCTGTACCAACGAGCCTGTTGTCTTCAGTTCGAGGCTTGCTACTTCTCCTACCGTAATTCTATAGGTTGATTGATTCGCCTCATTTTTTCCGCCGCCCCAAACAGCTGACTCTATTTTATAAACTCCCGCCGGCAAAGTTACAATCTCAGTCTTTTCGCTAACATCGCCGCCTTTACCATTTGAACATCTTACGGTGTTATTAGCAACATTTCTTTCAGTCAAAACATCTTCACCTTCGCCATAGAATACAGCGTTGTCTGTCAGTGCGGTGTATGGAACGGTGTCATTAATTTCGCCTGTAACAGATGATACTATCTTACCATAATATGTAGAACTCTGCATCGCACCTCTTGCTACATTATAAAGAACACCATCAACCATTTTGTATTTAGGATAATTATATGTTAAATTTTCATGTTCAACAATATCTATATTATCAACTAATTTTTCGGTTGAATTTTCACCATAAGCTGCTGTTACATTTGCTTTGTATGTATTCGGCAATCCAAACACAAGAGTAATGACATTTTTAGCTGCATCATTTTCAAGTGTAATCTCTTCATTTCCTGATCTATAGATATAGTTCTGGTTGTTATATACTATATCAGCTAAATCAGCCTCAGCTGCTGATACACTATCACCTACCTGACCTTCACGGTCTGTTACAGCAGTTTTTATTTCATTTCCCGATTCGTCTACATACTTAACTGTATATCCCGCAGTCAAGACTGTTTCTTCTCTGTCTACAAGATATGTAGTTACATCTTTAACCGCTGTTACTCCTAAAGCTCTACCTGTCAATGAATAAAAACCTCTAAACCCTGTTACTGTTGCATCAACCATCGGTAAATCGCTGTATGTTACAGTTGATGTTGTTTGTGATTCACTGTCATATGTACTTATAGTTAAATCAACTGTATAATTCAAAAAATCTAATGATGCCGACATTGGTGTTAATGCCGTATTTCCATAGTTTTTACCATGAGGTGCCTTTGATGTATCTTTTGAAACTGGTACAGATTTTGATATATCTGTTCCGTTAGCAGTGATAGTACCTGCATATGAACCTAACGCAATATCCAAAATCACATTCGACGAAGGTACATTGTTTGATTTTGCCACATTACTACCCATCAAATAAATATGCGTTGCGTTTTGATTCGCAGATGCAAGACCTACTGTAAAATCAACTGTAACTGTTTGCTGCGTTGTAGGTGTAAGCGTATTGTCATAATAATATACAGAACCCCTATCGCCAGATTTTCCGTCATGATTATGAGAATTTATTGTTTCCGTTCCACTGCTGATTGTCGGCCATATTAAGCTCGCATTGCTTCCGCCTTGGATATCCCAAGTAATAGCACCGCTCGTTGAATGTGACGCCTGTACTACACTATCAGCACTTGCCACAACAGCCATACTTGCAAAAGCTGAAACAGCGGTTGTTAATGCTGAAATAGCACTAACGATTTTTTTCATCTTCATTTTTCCTCTCGTCCTCTCTTTTTTTATTTTTAGAATATTAATATATTAATATTTAATAATAACTGTGTGGTAATCCACTCCCTCACAGAATTATTAACGCTGTTAATTCAGTTCCACTGCCGCACACACAAATATACACACAACCGCGGCAGTGAAACTAATGGGGATTTTTTGCGGCACGAGGAGAGAAGCCTTATACCGCAAAACGGTGAAAATTCACCGTATAATAACAACGCACAAACAGTGAACATTAAGAAAAAGCCGTTTGTGCGATGAAATTACCATAAGATGCTAATTCGCAGAGTAAATATCTCTGCGAAAGTTCTAT
>CAYMCT010000208.1:0-3201 GCA_964389075.1 uncultured Lachnospiraceae bacterium | reverse complement strand
GCCTTCTACCTTTACGATTACATCGAACTTATCAAGTGTCTTTGTGAGTACCAACGGCTGACGAACGATAAGCTTGAGTGTTTCAAGACCGAAATACTCGTCGATTGTTCTACCGTTGATTGTTATTTTACCGTTACCCGCTACCAAGCGAACTCTTGCAACGGATGATTTTCTTCTACCTGTACCATAGTACTGTACGTTTGCCATTACTAAAATCCTCCTTATTTGATTTCGCCTGTCCACATAACCGGCTTCTGAGCCTCGTGGTTATGAGCGTCGTTCTTGTATACCTTTAATCTTGAGATAGCCTTTCTGCCGATGCTGTTGTTCGGAAGCATACCGTTTACAGCATACCACATAGCTTTCTCAGGGTTCTCTGCCATAAGCTTGTTGTAGTGGATTTCCTTTATACCACCAACCCAGCCTGTGTGATAGTAACGAACCTTCTGGTTGAGCTTGTTTCCTGTAAGAACTGCATCTGCAGCATTGATAACGATTACGAAGTCACCACAATCTACGTTCGGTGTGAATGTAGGAAGGTGCTTACCTCTTAATATTGTTGCAACTGTAGCAGCAACACGGCCGAGCGGCTTGCCTGCAGCGTCGATTATATACCATTTTCTATCAACGTCAGCCGGCTTCTGCAAATAACTTGAATTTGGCTTCATGTTATGTTCCTCCATAAAAATTATAATCTGTTTTTTAACTACGCGGTTTATTTTACTATGTTTTCATTGGTTTGTCAATACTTTTTTTGAAAAAAATTATTAATTTAATAATTATCTCTTAAAATCTTCGATTTGCTTCATTTTTCTTTTGTTTTCTCTGTTGTCATTTCAAAAAATCTATGCCGTTTATTGTAAGAAAAAAGGGCATTTTATGCCCTTTTCGTTATCTAATTGTTTTCACACCTAAAAGCTCAATGTGTGATGATATATATTCATCTTTCGGTTCCCATGTTTTTGCATAGTCGGTTGAGAGATATTTTTTGTTATCATCTGCAAAAACCGTTACACAGCATGGGTTGCCGCCAAGCTTTTCATGCGACATTACTGAGCCTATGAAATTTGCTCCACCCGATATTCCTACACCGACTCCGAGCTCACGTGCAAGCTTCTGTGCCATAATGATTGAATCAATGTCATCTACTGAAACAACCTCGTCAAGCTCATCAAGCTTACAGATGGGTGGGATAAACTCATCGCTTATGCCCGCAATCTTGTGTACACCTGTTTTATAGCCTGTTGAAAGGGTAGGTGAGTTTAAAGGCTCAAGCGGTCGTGCAATACATTTGCTGTTTGCGTTCTTGAATGCTTTACCAAGCCCCATTATTGTACCGCCGGTACCGACACCTGCGACAACGCAGTCCGGTGTAAGACCGATAGTTTCAAGCTGACGAAGTGTTTCAACGCCTGTATCCTCTATGTGTGCAAGGACGTTATCGTAGTTTGAGAACTGCCCGGGAAGAAAAACACCGTTTTCTTTGGCGAGTTCTTCTGATTTTGCGATTGAGCCTAAGAAACCGCCCTCCTCATGGGATACAAGACGTACTTCAGCACCGTAGCTGTTCATTATCTTGATACGCTCCTCGCTCATCCAGTCGGGCATATATACTACCATAGGATGCCCAAGATGTGCAGCCATTGCTGAAAATGCAATACCGGTGTTTCCGCTTGTCGCCTCGACAATTGTATCACCCGGCTTTATTGTGCCTTTTTCGTATGCCTTCCTTAATATATAGTGAGCAACTCTGTCCTTTATGGAACCGCTGAGGTTATAGTATTCAGCTTTTGCATATATTTTAATTTCCTTACTTTTATATTTAGCGCTTATTTCCAAAAGCGGTGTGTTTGAAATCATTTGTCTGATTCCGGCAAATTTATTTTCCATTACTACCTCCGTGATATAGACACTTATACTATTTTACTCCTAATTTCACGATTAGTCAACTATTTTTCCGAAAATAATTCCGTTTTCTACCGTTTCAAGAAGTGTTTTTCTGAATTCACCGCTGATATTTGCATCTGATTTTGCATGGACTGTAATATAGTTCGGGGTTTTGCCTTCCCAGTAACCGTCTTTTACAGTTGTTTCATATAATACGTCCATAGTTCGTCCGATGTGCGATAGCAGAAACTCTTCCTGTGATTTTGACGTAATTTCTATAATAGCTTTCGAGCGTGCCTCTTTGACCTCGGGTGCAACCTGATTGGGTCGCTTTGCGGCAGGTGTGCCTCTGCGCTGTGAGTATTGGAACACGTGTGCTTCAGAAAATGCGATTTCCTTTACAAACGCAAGCGTTTCATTAAAGTCTTCATCTGTTTCACCTGCAAATCCGGTCATTATATCAGTAGTGATTGCACAGTCAGGGAATGCTTCGCGAAGTCCGTCAACAACCTCTTTGAACTGTGCGGTTGTGTAGTGACGGTTCATACTTTTAAGTGTTCTGTCACAGCCGGACTGTAACGAGATGTGGAAATGCGGGCAAAGCTTTTTGCAATCCTTTATTTTTTCAACAAACTCACGGTTAAGAGTCATAGGCTCTATGGAAGAAAGTCGTACACGAACAATGCCGTCTATTGCATCTATTTTATTAAGTAACTGCTCAAGTGAAGTATCATCCATATCACTGCCGTATGATGCGGCGTGTATGCCTGTAAGAATAACTTCCTTATAGCCTGCAACTGCAAGAGTTTGTACCTCATCTAAGATTTCGCTTTCTTTCCGGCTTCGTACCGGTCCTCTTGCGTAGGGAATAATGCAGTATGAACAGAACTGCGAGCAGCCGTCCTGTATCTTTATATATGCACGTGTGCGGTCGGCACAACGGCGAACGGTCAGATCCTCGAATATGTGATTATCCTTTACGCTTGTTACGGCATTAACCTTGTCAGTGCTTGTAAGGTTTTCAATAAGTCGGAGTACAGAGCCTTTGTCTTTTGTGCCAAGCACAAGATTTACTCCTTCAATATCAAGCACCTCATCGGGGGCAGTCTGTGAATAACAGCCCATAACAGCGATTATCGAATCAGGATTTGTCTTTTTTGCACGACGTATAACCTGACGTGATTTTCTGTCACTCATTGACGTTACAGAACAGGTATTAATAATGTAATAATCCGCAGTATCATTAAACGGAACAACTTCATATCCGTTATCTGCAAAGCGCTCGGAAACCGCTTCTGTTTCGTACTGATTGAC
>CAYMCT010000207.1:0-3204 GCA_964389075.1 uncultured Lachnospiraceae bacterium | reverse complement strand
TTAAGCTTCTGCACTATTTTTACTTTATGCATCTCCATTGGCAATGAATCACGCTTATAAAATTTAATTTCAGGCATTATAATCCCCTCCAAATTTATCAATATAAATTAATTATATATACGCTATTAGCATTTGTCAAATTGATAATAATGATAGTTGTTATCGAAAATTTTGATGATAACTGTTGAAATTTGTCAGCACATCTGATATAATCATAATAGTATCGAGAGAGGATTTAGTTTTCATGGAAACAAAAAATTTAAAAACTTTTATTCAGGTAGCCGAACGACGGAGCTTTACCAAAGCCGCTGAAGTGCTTAACTACACACAATCGACTGTTTCATCGCAAATTAAACAGCTCGAAACAGAGCTTAACACACAGCTCTTTGAGCGTATACATCATAAAGTCACACTAACAGACCGAGGCGTATCGCTTTTAAATTACGCTCACCAGATAATTAATATGATAGAGGAATTTGACAGCAATACTCCACGCACAGGAAAATACGAGGGGCTGGTACGGTTCGCAATGGCACCGTCCATATGCAACCTTATGATGGGAAAAACATATATGACATTTCACGGTATGTACCCTGACGTTGCGGTTAAAATAATGGAAGCCGAGACCGAGGATATGCTGCATATGCTTAACCACAACGACGCTGATCTTATATTTACGGTTGACAGACGTAAATATACAAAGGAGCATATTGTTGCGTCCGAAAAGCGTGTTAAAATGAACTTTGTTTCAAGCAATGGCTTTGAGCTTTGTGACAAAAAGAATATAACTATTGAGGAGCTTGCCGGATACCCTTTTATACTAACAGAGAAAGAACTTAGCTACAGAAAGCTTTTTGACGAGGAGCTTGCCAAAAGAAATCTTGAAATCGAGCCGTATGTTGAAATAGGAAACACACATCTGCTGCTTGAGCTAATCGAGCTTGGCGGCGGAGTTTCGTATCTGCCCGACTATGTTACATTCCAGGCATATCAGGAGGGCAAAATTGAGTATCTTGATGTTGTTGATTTTGACATTAACATATGGCGTCAACTGATATACCATAAAGACAAATGGATTTCCCCTGCCATGCGAAAGGTTGTAGAATACTGTTCAGCGATTTCAGAAAAATTATAAGCTTGCAATTTATATCATAATCTGATATAATAACATATTGAAATTTAAGATTTTAGGAGTATATTACATATGTTAGGTGTATTGGTAAATGTAGCGACCGTTATTTTAGGTTCATTAATCGGTATGTTAATAAAAAAAGGGTTGCCCAAACGAATTTCAAAAGCTTTGACAACAGCGGTTGCATTGGCTGTTGTGTATATAGGCATTGACGGCATGATGAACGGCGAAAACACATTGGTGCTTGTATTGTCAATGGTAATCGGCGGATTTATAGGCACACTGCTTAATCTCGACCACCATTTAGAAAATTTAGGTAATAAGATAGAATCGAAATTTAAAAATAACGATGCAAAAATATCAGAGGGCTTTGTCAGTGCCTCGCTCCTGTTCTGTGTTGGTGCAATGACGGTGGTAGGCGCACTCCAATCGGGACTTTCAGGAAACCACGAAATGCAGTATACAAAGGCTGTACTTGATTTAATATCATCTGTTGTGCTTGCTTCAACCCTGGGCATTGGAGTAATGCTTGCGGCGGCTTCTGTATTTATTATCCAAGGCGGTATTGTACTATTAGCGCACGTTATCGCGCCATTTTTAAGCGATTATGTGGTTGCTGAAATGACCTGTGCAGGTTCCGTGCTTATTTTCGCACTTGCTCTTAATCTTCTTGGCATTACAAAAATTAAGCTGATGAACTTTGTTCCGGCTATATTTGTACCAATAGGACTTTGTATGTTTATGTAACAAGAAGTTTGTAATGTTCGTTTTTACGGAAAGTTTTTGATGCTTTAAAGGGCTGATGACAGCCCTTTTTGTATGCCCCTATCAGTAAGAATATCACGCACTCTTCCCTCTTTATCGGTCACTATTGCTACAGTTGTATATGCAGGGCTTATATTCTCTGCGGCTTTTAGCAGACTATTATTTTCATCTACTATCACAAGCTTGGTTTTGTTATTCCTTTTCTTTTCATTTGATATTCCGTTTATAAAATCCACATTATACAGTTCATTTCCCGTGATCAGATTACCTGTAAGAAATACAGCCATTACAAACAAGGACGGATTTATATACCCCTTACATACACCAACAATTGCCAGTGTCAGAAACGACACCGACAGCACCGCTGATATTGTACGCATTATCCTGTCCGATGTTGATTTGCCTATTTTATAGGATAATACACGTTTCAGTATTATTCCTCCGTCTAAAGGTACTACGGGCAGCATATTCATCAAAAACAGTGCGGTATTTATTTTATACAAATCATACCACCCCATTCTGATGCTTATAACCGCAAAAACTGCATTCACAAGCGGACCTGCCGAATACAAAATAATTTCATCAGCAAAGCCTCTTATAATTTTATTTTTCAAAGTAAGGTGAACCCCGAACGGTGCAAACGATATACTTTCAGGCTTTAATCCGATACAAACCGCCGCCAGGAGATGTGAAAGCTCGTGAACAGTCATTATTATATATGTAATAAAAAGTAATTCTACCTGCTTTGTTACAACAGAAACAGCTATCAAAACAAACGTCAACGGACTTATCTTAATTTTCATACAACCACTCCCCACTTATATTTTATTCATGTAATAAAAAATCAGAACCAAGCATAGCTTAGTTCTGATTATATGTTAAAAAAACAAAAAGTTGCAAAAACAGATACGTCCTCAAGGAAAGATGTCCGTTCTGATTCACCCTTTCCATACCCTCTTGATACAATAATCTTTCATAAAGTCAATAATGTCGGTATCGTTTGCGGTTTCATAGAAAGCAATCAAAAGCATTTTGAACTGTTCCAATTTCTCGATAGGTATTTGGAATATTCCTATATCATTTTCAATAAGCACCTTATTGGCTATCAACTGTGCCACTCGTTTATTTCCGTCAATAAACATCTGTGTTCTTGCTACAAAGCAGAAGAACTTTAAAGCCTTTAACTCAATATCATCAATCTTATTGATTTCCTCTAAATATAATATGATAGCCGTACTATTAGGCAATTCAGGTTCCCAAGATGTACCGCCTATCTGTACAGGGAATGTTCTTATTTCTCCGTTGTT
>CAYMCT010000206.1:0-3208 GCA_964389075.1 uncultured Lachnospiraceae bacterium | reverse complement strand
AATTCAATGAAGGAAATGCAGCCGTTGGCAGAAGTTACAACAGTAAATTAATCAAGGAGGGATATAATGCTTAGATATAGAAAAACAGGTAATATATTATTGGCATTGTCCGTAACTGTCGGCATATTTTTTCAGAATGCTGTTTTTGCGGAGGAGCCTGTTAAAATAATTGTTACCGATTCAGGCAAGAACATCAGAGAGGTCGTATATACTGAATCAAACAATATACCGCACAATGTGTCTCTTTTAGTAAAGGGACCTACAGGAGAAGCTGCAGAAATTGTTTTTACAGATCAGAGAATGTCGGATGAAAACGGAGAAACAATATTTGAATTTTCAATAAGCGGAAATGCTCCGAGCGGAACGTACAGCGGTCTGATAAAAAGCGAAAGAAGACAGGAGACTGTAGCATTTTCAATATACCATGCTGACGATGAATATAAAAAGGATATAATTGAGGATATGCTTGATACTTCTGAATTGGATATGCCTGCATTCCTTATTAAATATACAACAGAAATCCCTGTATTTACGGTACGATCCACGGAAAATGGGTATATAAGTGAAATAGCATCAATTTTATATGATAATATAAGCGGATATACTAATATGGAGTATACGGAGACTGTAGCGCTTTTAGCGGCTTCAGAAGCTTTAAATGAGCTTAATAAAGCAGAGGATACAGAGCAGTTGAATGTATCACTTGTAAATAACAGTGATGTGCTTTCGATTGAAATAAACGATGATTACAAAAAACTGTACACTACAGTGTGTGAAAAGCTTCTGGAGCATATTAAATCTGAGCAGGGTTTAACATTGCATTCAGAGCTATGCAGTGAATATAATACAACACTTGCGCTTGCTACAATAAACAGTATTACATCTACATCAGAAATGACAAGAGCTATTACTGAATATGCGGAGATTATCGGCATTGATATAGAGGAATACAGTGAGCAGGATACAGATAAAGTAAACAGGGCATTAATCGGCAAAAATTTCAAAACAGCAGATGAAGTCCTGAAGGCTTATGAAAACGGCAAAGCGGTACAAAAGGATGATAAGAAACCGAGTAGCTCAGTCACCGGAGGCGGTGGCGGAGGTGGCGGTGGAAGCAGCAGCTCTGCGTCAAGTGCAGGAGGTTTCACCGTACCGAATATAACAGCAGTAGATAATTCCACACCCAAATTTTTCGATTTATACGGATTTGAATGGGCTCAGGAGGCAATTGAAGGACTGGCTGAGCAAGAGATTGTCTCAGGTACGGAAGACGGAATTTTTTCTCCGGCGGCTTCAATAAAGCGTGAGGAATTTGTAAAAATGATAGTACTTGCCTTTGATGTTTACGACAAAAATGCTCAGTGTGATTTTACAGATGTTGAGGAAACGGCATGGTATTACAGTTATGTTGCATCAGCTGTAAAATCAGGTATAGTAAACGGAATAAGTGATACAAACTTTGGTACAGGTCAGAATATTACCCGTGAACAGATGGCGGCAATAGTATATCGCACCTTGCAGGCAACAGGGAAAGCATTGGAAGTTTCCGAACCGCAGTTTGGTGATGCAGACAGTATTTCTGAGTATGCTATTGAGGCTGTAGGTGCTCTTAATGCAGCCGGTATCCTTGAGGGTGACGAAAATGGCAATTTTAATCCAGGTTCACCGTGCAGAAGAGCAGAAGCGGCAAAGGTATTATACGAAATACTAAGATAGGGAGGATGTGCAAATGAAAAAATTAGTTAGTTTATTATTGATTTTCTCAATGCTATCGCTCTGCTGTTCCGGTCTTGCCGCAACAGCAGAGGGAACAGAAACAGTTGAGACTGAAACTGTTCAAGCTACAGAAACGGCTTATGACAGTACAAATATTGCAGTTCTGAAGGCTTTGGGGATTTTTTCGGAGGATATAAAGGGGACAGATAAAATAACAAGAGCATCCATTTTAGCGCCTATGTTGAAGCTAAAGACTTATCCGAGTGAAAATATTGTACCGGAAGAGGAGATTTTTAAGGATGTAACTTCATCAAGTCAATATGCATCTGATATAGCGGCGGCGAAATCACTTGGGATTATTTCAGGTGATGACGGAGGATATTATTATCCTGATAATGAGGTTCTGTACGAACATGCAGTAAAAATGCTTGTATCTGTTATGGGTTATGCAGGTCTTGCAGAGCTTACAGGCGGATACCCTGACGGATACATAAAGGCTGCATCAGACCTTGAAATCACAAAGGGAATTTCAAGTAAACAGATATCTGAATTTACATATGAGTTGCTTGCGGAGCTTATAATAAATTCTCTTGAAATTGAGGTTGCAGATAAATTTAATGTGGATGGCTATGGAAATTCTACATTTGAAACTGACGGTAGTTTACTGCTTGACAGACTGGGTCTTATAAAGGTAGAGGGTATTGTAACAGAAAATGGTCTTACAACTCTTACCGCACCGCACAGTGTCAAAAACAGTGATGCGTGTATTGGTGATTATGATGTAATAGACGAAAATCGGCTTCTTGAAAATTACCTTGGATATAATGTATGTGCTTATGTTGATAATTCAGGGACAGAAACGAATGAATGGGTTCGATATGTCTATCCGGAAGATAATGAGGTTATTACCATTGATACAGATAATATAGAGAATGCGGATTTTTCTGAAACTGTATGGATCTATATTGATGGTTCGAGAGAGAAAAAAATAAAGGTGGAAAAGTATCCGGACTTTATCTATAACGGTCTTGCGTGTTCGGATTACAATTCAGAGCTTATAACCGAGGGCTGCGGCGATGTAACATTGGTTGATAATGACACAGACGGTGTATATGATGTTGTATTGTGCAATTCGTATTATGATGTACTTCTCAGCGGTTTTGAGTCAGCAGAACAGGAGATTTATAATCTGCTGGGTGAAAGTGTTAAGCTTGAGGATACAGAATATGCAATAATAAAAAACGGAGAAGAAATACAGCTCGATAGTCTTAGTGAGTGGGATTCGTTAATGGTATATGACAGTGCATATGGTATAACATCTCCTGCCGGTTTACGACTTGTCAATATCCTTGTAAATGATGAGGTAATATATGGTACTGTAACAGCACTCAACAATGACGATGATGGACTGAGTGTGAAAATTAACGGTGAAACTTATAAGGTATCAAAATATTTGGTGAATAATACAAATGGGAAGATAAAGGCACCGGGA
>CAYMCT010000205.1:0-3225 GCA_964389075.1 uncultured Lachnospiraceae bacterium | reverse complement strand
GTGAACATCTCCTTTTTATATCAGATCAAGCTGTATGGATGTAAATATCCACAGGAACATTGTCATAATGCTTATAACCGTACCGAACATAACTATCTGCCCCGCAAGCTCGTCATCGCCGCCCATTTGCTGTGCCATAGTAAATGAAGATACTGCGGCCGGGGTGGCGAATAATGAAATGAGTATAGCGAACTCGGCACCTCTGAATCCGAAAACAAATGCCGCTAAAGCAAGAAAAACAGCAGGTGCTATTACGAGCTTTACTGTGATTGCGCTTATAAGAGGAAGAAGATTTTTTTCGGTTATTTTGAGATTAATCGATGCACCCAGCATAATCAGTGCAAGCGGGGTCGCTACTGCCGATATATTTTGAAGCGTTGTTTCCAGAACCGATGGAAACTCTATACCTGCAAAATTAATTGCAAGACCTGAAAGAGAGCTTATTATAAGCGGATTTTTGGCAATTGTTTTGAGAATGTTTTTAAAATCAGGCTTGCTTCCGTTGTAGATTGCCAATGTTATTACTGCCGCAAAGTTAAATATCGGTACAATAACTGCAATCAGCACAGCAGCTGTTCCGGACACCTCATTACCGCACAGTGCCTGAGATACGGGTATGCCGAATATAACGAAGTTCGAGCGGAACATTGCCTGTATCAGAACTCCACGACGGCTGTTATCCTTAGTGAATATGGGTACTGATATATGTAATATCGCAATACAGATAAGAACGCATACAACCGAAAAGACTAAAAGACGTGCGTTGAAAATATCTGAAATTTCACTTTCGTACACATTTTTAAAAATCATTGTCGGCAGGAAAATCTTAAAAACAACTGCGTTCATTTGTTTTACTGTTGTTTCGTTTACAAGATTAATTTTTTTCATCAACATTCCCGTCATCATCAGTATGAATATAGGGAAGACAACATTAAACGAGATAAGAAAATTCTGCATATGTTCACCACCTTCGGTTATGTTTTATCTGTCTATCAGATTATATTTTGTTTTTATCCGCTCAATTTTTTCTATCATAGGCTTTGATATAAACCATAGTATAATCACGGTTGACACAGCATGTATCAAATCAAACGGTATTCCTACAGCATATGACGAAAATATCATTGAGATAGTCGGGTTTGACTGATACATTATCACTGATGCCGGGTTCATAATTCCGCCGTATATTATGATGGCTGACAGTCCGCCAAACAGACAAAGCGCCAAACGGCTTTTTTTAAGCAAGCCATTGCCTGAAAGTATTCCGGCAATAAAGCCTATCGCTCCGAGCGTGAACATCTGCCACGGAGTCCAAGGCCCCTGACCGAAAAAGAAGTTTGATACAAACGCCGTAACCGTACCGACGAGAAATCCTGTTTCTCCGCCCAAACAAACTCCGGTGATTATTATCAGTGCTACTGTAGGCTTTACCTGTGGCAGCATAAAGAATGCCGTTCGTCCTGCAATGGCTATTGCACATAAAGCACTTATTAAAACAAGCTCACGAGCCTGAGGCTTGCGTTGCTCAAAAAGCATACAGAAAGGAATCATACTTTCTATGATGATGAGCAGGCTGATAAAATAATATTTTCTGTCCCCAAAAGCAAATTTACCAAATAGGATTGTGGTGGGGATAGCTAACAGAACGAGTAACAAAGTAAGAAGTGTTCGGTTTGATATTTTTTGTGTTTTCTTTGTCTGCTGTGATGTTGTGCTCTGAGTAACTTTTTTTCTGACCGGCTTTGATGTTGGTGTGTTTTTCTTTTTTATAACTCCTCCGCAGGCAAGAATAACGTCATTTGCAAGAACAGCGTTAGAGATTACGGTTCTTGCCATTCTGTTTGTGCTTGTAGTGTAAAAGCTTTTCCCTGCAAAAAATTCGCGTGGTGCGGCCACTGATGTTATATTTCCGTCAAAGAACATAGCGCAGCGGTCGGAATGCTCAGCACAGAACTCAATATCATGAGATACTATGACGATTGTAACGCCGCTTGACTTGAGGGTACAGAGAATATCTGCAAAAACCTCCTTGAACTGTGCGTCCATTCCTTTTGTCGGCTCGTCTAACAGCAGTATATCCGGATTTAACAAAAGTACCTTCGCAAGAGCAGCTCGTTGCTGTTCGCCTCCTGAAAGGTCGTATGGGTGACTTTGCAGTAAATGTTCAATTCGGCACAGCTTGGCGATGCTTTGTATCTGCTCATCGGCATTGTCTGACTTTTTCAATACGTCAAAAAGATCAAGCTTTACAGTGCTTTTTGTGAACAGGTACTGTGGGTTTTGCGGAAGATACGCTAATATATGTGTCGGTTTATCTGTTAATACTTTGCCTCTGTACGGCTTGTTAATTCCGCTTATAAGGGATAAGGTTGTTGTTTTTCCTGCTCCGTTACCGCCCATAATAGCGAATATTTCACCTTTATAAATACTTGCGTTCAACCCTTTAAGGATGTCAGGTGAGCTTTTATCATATCTGAACCAGACATCTTTAATTTCAATGATTGGTTTGCCGGTAGCATCTTGTGCTTGCCTTGGTATTAATTCTGTGTTAATCAGATTTTTTTCTGAAAATTCTTCGAGCCAGCACCGTCCGTCACGAACTGTTAAAGGATAGCTTGTACCGCCTTCAACAGCACCGTATATACGCATAGGGACAGGTAATGCGGCATACATATCATGGTTGGTTTCGGCTAATGTTTTACATATTGCGTTTGGTGCGCCGTCGGCGATAATACTGCCGCTGTCGATTACAATAACACGGTCAGAGAGCGGTAATGCATCTTCGAGTCTGTGTTCGGAAAGAATAACAGTTGTTCCTAATTCGTTATTGATTTTCTTCAGTGTATTCAGAAACTCCTGAGCGGCTATCGGGTCAAGCTGGCTTGTGGGTTCGTCAAGAATCAGAACAGAGGGCTGCATAACCATTATAGAGGCGAGGTTCAAAAGCTGCTTCTGACCGCCTGAAAGCTCGGTAACCTTTTTGTGGAACCAGTTCTCGATTCCGAAAAAGGATGCCATTTCTGCAACCTTTACACGAATTTCAGAATTGGAATATCCTAAGCTTTCAAGCCCGAATGCAAGCTCGTGCCATACCTTGTCGGTAACAATCTGATTTTCGACATCCTGCATTACAAAGCCTATCTCTCTTGCCTGTTCCTCTGTGCTGTATCCGGAGAGGAGTTTGTTTTTGAAATATATGTCCCCGCTTAAGCTCCCGGCAGGTGA
>CAYMCT010000204.1:0-3229 GCA_964389075.1 uncultured Lachnospiraceae bacterium | reverse complement strand
TTCTTATTTTATACAGAGATTATGAATATTTTTCCTAAAAATATAGTAAATTTGGATTAAAAATTTTTCTTTCGTTTACATAAATATGTCTCATTTTCTATTTTTTTATTGACAAACCTTTGTGGTTTATAGTAAAATATATTTATAATATTCAATATTGATTGGAGGCGTTTTTATGAATTTAGATGTTATTAACGTGGTAGTTTTGATTTGTTATTTACTGGCAATCGGATTTGCTGTGTATAATTACTTTGCCGTAAAGAAAAAGCCGGAAGGAACTGAAGAAATGGCTTCAATCGCCGCAAAAATACGCAGCGGTGCAATGGCATACCTGAGCCGTCAGTACAAAACGGTTGCTGTATTCTTCGCTGTTATGTTCGTTATCTTTATAGCCCTTGCAGCGATTGGTTCAATGTCCTGGGTAGCACCGTTCGCCTTTGTGACAGGCGGCATATTCTCAGCACTTGCCGGTTATGTAGGAATGAAGATTGCCACATATGCAAACTCACGTACTGCAAACGGAGCAAGAGAAAGCCTTAATAAGGGACTGAAAATCGCATTCTCGTCAGGCTCTGTTATGGGTCTTACAGTTGTTGGACTCGGACTGTTTAATATCATTGTATGGTATATGATAATGCATTATGTAATGGATATGGCAGACAGCGATATTATGCAGGTTCTTTTAACCTATGGAATGGGTGCATCATCAATGGCATTGTTTGCACGTGTTGGCGGCGGTATTTTCACAAAGGCTGCCGATGTCGGTGCTGACCTCGTCGGTAAGGTTGAAGCAGGAATCCCCGAGGATGATCCGAGAAACCCTGCATGTATTGCTGATAATGTAGGCGATAACGTAGGTGACGTTGCCGGTATGGGCGCTGACCTTTATGAAAGCTATGTCGGCTCGATTATATCATGCGGAGCTCTTGCAGTAGGTGCGTTCAGCGGTAACCGTTCATTACAGACAATGGCATTACTTCTGCCAATGCTCATTGCAGCAATCGGTATTGTTTCGGCAATTATAGGTACATTCTTTGTAAGCACAAAAGAGGGCGCTAATCAGAAGATGCTTCTCGGCTCACTAAGACGCGGCACATATTCTGCATCAATTCTTTCAGCAATAGGCTCAGCAATTCTCATCTTCACAACGATGCCGGATAACAAAGGATTATTCGTAGCGGTTATTGCAGGTCTTTTGGCAGGTGTACTTATCGGTTATTTCACAGAATATTATACCTCAGATTCCTACAAGCCTACCCAGGAGCTTTCAGGTTCTTCCGAAACGGGTTCAGCAACAATAATTATCAACGGACTTTCACTTGGTATGTCCTCAACGGCATTACCGGTTATAATAATCAGTGCAGCTGTACTTATAAGCTTCTTTGTTGCGGGCGGTGCAGGCAATGCTGAAATGGGACTTTACGGTGTTGCACTTGCGGCAGTAGGAATGCTCTCAACGCTCGGAATAACACTTGCAACAGATGCATACGGTCCTGTTGCAGATAACGCCGGCGGTATAGCGGAAATGTCAGGTCTTGAGCACACAGTAAGAGAACGTACCGATGCACTCGACTCATTAGGTAACACAACAGCTGCTACGGGCAAAGGCTTTGCTATCGGCTCAGCCGCACTCACAGCACTTGCACTTATATTAACTTACGTTGATAAAGTAAAGACTACCGGATTTGAGCTTGATTTAAGCATAACATCACCAGCAGTTCTTATAGGTCTGTTTATAGGTGCAATGCTCCCGTTCCTGTTCAGTGCAATGACAATGAAGGCTGTAGGTCGTGCCGCACAGAAAATCGTTGTCGAAGTAAGAAGACAGTTCAGAGAAATCAAGGGGCTTATGGAAGGCAAGGCAGAAGCAGATTACCGTTCATGTGTTGATATATGTACAAAATCAGCTTTACACGAAATGATTTTGCCTGCCGCACTCGGAATTATTGCTCCGATAATTGTAGGCTTTGTATTAGGTCCAAACGGAGTTGTAGGTATGCTTGCAGGTGCCTTGATTTGCGGATTCGCACTTGCGATAATGATGTCTAACTCAGGCGGTTCATGGGACAATGCGAAAAAGTTTATCGAATCAGGACAGTTCGGCGGCAAGAACAGTGATAATCACAAGGCGGCAGTTGTCGGTGACACTGTAGGCGATCCGTTCAAGGATACTTCAGGCCCGTCAGTAAATATTCTGATAAAGCTGCTCAGTATGGTTTCAATAGTATTTGCATCACTTGCTGCAAGCTATAACCTGTTCCTGTTCTTAGGACTGTAATTAAACATATTTAGAGGAGGCTGCTTTGATACAGCCTCTTTTTTGTGGATATACACACGATTTTTGACATATTTACAGCCGTATTACCTGCATTTTAAATCATTTTAACAGTTAGATGAAAAACATTGATTTTAAAAAAAGAAAATGGTAAACTTTATATTCATAAGGCGCTTTAAAATTTTTAACACGAAAGGATCTCTTTTATTACTATGACAAAACAAATTTCAATATTGGTTGTTGACGATGATACAGCTTATGCGAAAGAGCTTGTTTCCTATGCAAAGTCGCAGGAATATGTACTCGATGCCAGCTATGCCGCCGACGGTGAGAAAGGTATTGAGCTTGTTTCGGTAGTAACACCCGATATTATCATTCTTGATTCGTTTATGCCTCACCTTGACGGTTTAGGTTTTTTAAGGGAAATCAAGCAACTGAGTTTCAAGACAAAACCTGTTATAATTATGAATTCGGAGGCAAACAGTGCACCTCTTGTTTCTGCCGCATTGCAAAACGGTGCCGACTACTTTATGTTAAAACCACAGTCCGCCTCTGAAATTTTCAGAACGGCACTTGAACTGACAGCTTCTGCACCCGCACCTGCTGCCGCCGAAAAAGAAGAGATATATTCTCTTGAAAGCAGAATATCAGCCTTTTTACGCAGCTTAGGTATGCCATGTCATCTTGACGGATATAAGTATATGCGACTGGCGATGCTCAAAACAATCGACGATATAGACCTTCTTACCCCGATAACAAAAAAGCTATATCCATTAATCGCCGAAAACTTCGACACATCAAAAGAATGTGTTGAACGTGCAATCCGCCACGCCATAGGCGTGTCCTGGCAGCGTGGGAACAAGAAACAAATAAGAGATATCTTCGGATATACAATTGACACTACCGGCTCACGCTGTCCTACAAACTCAGAATACATAGCTATGGCAACAGATG
>CAYMCT010000203.1:0-3269 GCA_964389075.1 uncultured Lachnospiraceae bacterium | reverse complement strand
GGCATTAATTTTTTTCTTTATAGGAAATGAGCAACTTCCTATAAAGTAAAAAAACTGCACTCACAGCAAACTTGCCGTTTGTGCAGTCAGATTATCTGTTCAGAATATATATCATAAGTGTAAGATACCCAGCAAATGTAACCCATAACAGGTACGGTATTTGCAGATATGCCGCTCTCGGACTTATCTTTCTAAAGCTTAGTATCATCATAACAATGAGTACCAACAGAAGTACAAGCCATATAAAAGCGAAAAGATATGCACGCATATTAAAGAAAATTATACTCCAGAAAAAGTTTACCGCAAGCTGTAAAGCATAAAGACTTAATGCACTGTATTTTTCGTCACTGTCCTTCTTCCCTTTTACATAAACATCAGCACTGCCTATACCCATAAGTATGAAAAGTATTCCCCAAACCACAGGAAATACCCACATAGGCGGTGCAAGTGCAGGCTTTATAATTTCATCATACACACTCATATTATTTTTTGTAAGCAAGGCAGAAAGACCGCCCACCCCGAGTGCGATTGCAACACTTATTACATAAGGTTTTATTTTTTTCCACATATTAACTTCACCTCTACAATATTATATGCAGAAAAAGTTAGTTTAATTCAAAAAATGCAGGAGATGTTATTTCATCTCCTGCATTTAGACTGAGCTAAAATTTAACTGTTATATTGTTGTCCAGACCATTGTTTCAATAATATCTGTTTCTGCGTTGAAATCTGACGGAATATCGAAATCAACTGTGATTTCATTTTCACCAAGACTATATCTGTCACCGAATGAGTTTACAAGCTTAACAGCCTTTAAAACACCGTCTGTATTCTTTATTGTAATGATAAATGTAACGTCATCATCATACATAAAGTTTTTCTCAACATAAAGCTTTACAATCTTTGTGCCTTCCTCATTTATTCCGAGGTTTGTAATCTTGAATATTTCAGTTGTCTGGATAGTCATTTCAGCTGTATCTGATGCACCGCTTTCACTTTCAGCTACAACCGTTACTGTCTGCGGCTGAGCCATTGCACTTACAGTTAAAATACCTGATTCATTGATAGTTACCGACTCATCAATAATCGGGAGATTTGATGCATCAAGCACTGACCATGTGATACCGGCATAATCATTTAACGGAAGTCCGTTTCTTGAAGCATTTACAGAATACTCTGCAGTCTCACCTGCGAATATGTACTGGCTCGGCGCAGAAATTTCCACTTTATCTGCAATCGGAGATACAATCTTCACGTTATCAACGTATGTTCCCGTCTGAACCTCAAGCTTACCAAACTGGCTACCGTTTCTTCTGTTAACATCATAAGCTGTCTTTATAAGTTTCTTTGCACCGTCTTCATTGTATTCATAAACATTACATGAAGCATTTTCAGACTTATAAAGTATCTCCATATGATACCATTTATCGGTTGTAATACCCGATGCTATGCTTGAAAAATCGCTGCTGCCTGTCTGCTGTGAAATTGTACCGTCACTCTTGTACACAAAGCTTGAGTTTTCTTTACCGTCGTTACGCTTAATACGAACACCGGCATACTCCTGATTAAACTTAACATCAAATGACATCAAAGCGTAATCCCCCTGGTTGCCTACATTGAATGTAGTTGCTGCCGTTGTAAGATATGCATATGAACCGTCGATTGACTCTGTTCTTTCAGCAGTGTCTATTGCAGTTTCACAAGCACTGTATCCCAAAACAGTTTCTGTCTGTTCATCCGAGAAATTGATAACAATTGATTTTGAACCGTAAACAGCACCGCTTGTGCTTGTTGCTCTTACATAGATTGTCTGCGGAAGAACTGAAGCATCAACTGTCACTACACCGTTTTCAATCTTTATATTCTTATTGTTGTTAGGAGCTAAATCGTCACAATCATAAATACTCCATACAACATCTTCTTCTGTTACAGTATCAGTAATATCCTCGCCTGTCTTTGTAGCAGTAAATGTAAATGTCTCTGATGTACCTGCTTTCATCTCAGCGGCACCATCAAGTACAATTGTGTCGAACTTTTCATTTGCTGTATCAACAGCATTTACTGTAACCTGATACTCACCTGTTAAAGGCTCTGCACCAACCTCCGTTGTAGCCTTAACAGTTACAACCTGTGCAGGTGATGAAATATCAGCCTTCAGAACACCGTCCGTAGTTATAGCTACAGATTCGTCTGTTATTTCTGCATCACCTGATTCGTTCCATACCGACCATGTTACAGCGTGCTTTGTTACATCAACACCCAAACGCTTTGCCACATAATCCATTGCAAGTGTTGTACCTGCGTCCATTTCAGTTGCATCATCTGTCGCTGAAATCACAATTTCATCAGGATATTCCGAAATAAACTTAATGTTATCTAAGCTTACATTTGTACCTTTCATACAGTTTGGATTTCCATTTGATGAACCCGCATAGAACTGACGAAGATTCATTCCTGATGTTTCCTGAACAAGAGTTTTTGTACCGCCTTCATACTTATAGAGTTTGAATGTTACAGAAGCACCCGAAACAACCATTTTACCTTCCATTTCAGCAGTATACCATGTATCAGCTGAAATTTCACCTAAGTTCTGTATATTAGTTGCCTTGCTGCCTGTGCTTGTTACAAGCATGCCGTCATTAATCCAGATGTTCGGTCCCTGTTTATCCAACGCACCGCTGCTCTTTTTCTTTTCAATACTGATACTGCCGGTCGAGCCGTCTTCTGCTGAATTAAAGCAGAAATCAAATGTCCAGAAAAACTCTTTTGTAAATATCGAACTATCACTGCTTGCATCAAATACAACCTCTGTATCTGTTGTAACTTTAGCAGCTGTACCGTCAATATTGTTTGTTGCTGTGCCGTCATCGAATGTTAAATTGTACTGCTCAACATCATATACAACATCTGTATAATCAGCAAATACCGGCACAGCCGCAGAAGCTGTAATAACCGCTGCCGAAAGAATTATTGATATAATTTTTTTCATTGTCTGTACCTCCTTTATTCTGCTGAATACATAATATTAACAACCTTGTCGGTGTCATTCTGTGATACGGTTACACCTGGAATATATCCGAGCACTGCTGAAAGTGATACATATAGCTCTCCGTTTATTACCTCAGGATTCTGTACGATTTCGTTCGGATTTCCGCCATCGGTCAATATAGCATTTGTTCCCTCCGTTACGGTGTACGTATGACCGTCCGCATTAAATATCAATACAGCATTATCTCCACTGTTATCATATGTGTATGTAAACGGCGCAC
>CAYMCT010000202.1:0-3271 GCA_964389075.1 uncultured Lachnospiraceae bacterium | reverse complement strand
CCGGTCACGAATTCAGCTTAAAAGAAGTTCTGGAGGTGCCGTCAGGTCAGCGCTCGGTAAACGAAATACTTAAATGTGATGTGCGTGTATCGGATATAGAATATAAAACGGTAACAGGAAAGGTTATTGTAAAAGGCAATACCGATATATGTATCCTGTATACCGATACTGCCGGTGACATAAAGTATATTGAATCTGAAACACCGTTCACAGAAGTATTTGATGCGGAAGCGGCCGGCGAAGCTACAATATTTGATATTGATTACAGTGTTGTAGGCAGTATGTGTGAGCTTCAGGCTGATAACGATGGAGATATGCGTGTTGTTGAAGTGGATGTTGACATCGAAATCCAGTTAAAGGGTACCGAGCTTATGCAGGATCAGGTGCTTTGCGACTGCTTTATACCGCACTCGGAAACTGTATGCAAAACAGAAAAAATATTACTTACAGAAACTCTGCAGCGTCCGGTGGCACAGAACACCATACGTGAAATAATAGATTTCCCTCACAATACCCCCGCTGTTGAGGGTGTGTATAATGTCATAACGAACGAAGTAATAGAATCTGTGCATAAAGAGCGAAATAAAATAATATGCGAAGGCAAAATTGAAGCGTATATTCTTTGTCTTACAGCAAATGAGGAAGCACCCATATGCAGTGTAAAAAAAGATATTCCATTTTCGTATATGCTTGATTGCGATGATGTGGGAGATGTTGAAACAAAAGTAAAAGCAACTGTAAATCATATAAGCTATAACATAAATTCAGGAGGAGCGTTGGAGCTACGCTGCCTGCTTGAGATAGAAGGCAAGCTTATAAAGACTGTTGAATATGAAAATATAATATCAGTCCAAAGTGAAAATCTGTGCAAACCCCGTGGAATTGTCGTATACTTTACTAATGAGGGAGACAGTCTGTGGAGTATAGCAAAGAAGTATTCGGTTCTTCAGGAGCGGATAGAGCGTTATAACGGTATAGATGCAACAGGGATATCCTCAGGTATGCGTTTGATAATTCCGGTATAAACAGTATGAATCCATTTCCGTTTGTTCCATAACTTACAGCTTGATTTTTTGAATAAAATAGTGTAGTATGTAACTGTGGTTGACAAATAAAAATATTATGTCGACTGCAGTTACAATATTAATTACGTTTTATTCAGGAGGTTTAGTATGAACAAACGAGTTATTGCGGCAATACTGGGCGGAGCTCTCTCTGTAGCTTCGTTACCGGCTTTGGCAGCTGTACCGAACGAAATAAAAGGTACACGCTATGAAGAGGCGGTTTCTGTTCTTTCAGCTCTTATGATTATGAACGGCGACGAGAACGGCGAGTACAGATTGGACGATACAATTATCCGTTCAGAGGTTACAAAGATGGCTGTAACTGCAATGGGAATGCAGAGTGTGGCAGACAGTGCAAAAGGGTCAAACGACTTTTCAGATGTAGGTGCAGATCACTGGGCAAACGGTTATATACACGTTGCAGTTTCATTGGGACTTGTTGAAGGTGACGGAGACGGCAATTTCAGACCGAACGATAAAATCACATACCGTGAAGCTGTTGCTATAATGGTAAGAGCTGTCGGTTACGAAACATCAGCTCAGTCAAAGGGTGGGTACCCTAATGGCTATCTCTCGGTTGCGAGCGAAAACAAAATGACAAAGAATGTTGAAGGTAAGGAGGCTGACCCGATTTCAAGAGGTAATGTTGCGATTCTTACCAATAACGCACTTGAAGTCAATAAAATGGAGCAGACAGGCTTCGGCTCAAACATCAGATATGAAGTAACTGACAAAACATTGCTTGGCGACAATCTTGAAACTGAAAAGTTCAGTGGTCAGATTAAAGCTGTAGGTGAAATGACACTTTCAGGTGTTAAGGCTGTTAATGATAATCAGATAATGATAAACGATGAGACTTATTCTCTTGCATATCCGGCAAGTGAATTGCTCGGTTACAATGTAACAGCGTATGCAAAGAATACAGGTTCGGGAGATAGTGAGATTATTCTTGCTATACCGGCATCGGGCAAAAACAAAACAACAGAGATTTCTTCAGATTTATTTGTTGGTCTTACTAAAAAAGGCACAAATGATGCTGTAGAATATTATGTGGATAGCTCTGCATCTAAAGTTACAATTTCTGTGTTGGATTCAGATGCACAGATTATCTACAATAACAGAGGTGCGGAGTTTAAGCTTGAGCTTATAAATATTGCAGATAAAAATGCATATATGAAAATGCTCGATACTGACAACGATTCAGACTTTGATATTGTGTTCATAACAGAATATGACAATATGGTAGTGGATTATGTATCATCAAATAAGGTAGTTGGTAAGGACAACAGGGCTATTAAATTCGAAAATTTGGACTACAAGCTTTACCACGGCTTTAACGAAATAGAGCCTGCAAGCTTAAGAGAATGGGACGTGCTTTCAGTAGCAGAGTCACTTGACGGTAAATATACAGAAATATATGTCAGCAGAGAAGTTGTTTCGGGTAAGGTTTCATCA
The DNA here is from genome assembly GCA_964389075.1 of uncultured Lachnospiraceae bacterium. Lineage (GTDB taxonomy): Bacteria > Bacillota > Clostridia > UBA1381 > UBA1381 > Ornithomonoglobus. The sequence goes on along the minus strand of CAYMCT010000202.1, from coordinate 752 downwards.
AAGAGTGACAGCGGATATGTAATCGGCGGAACTGAATACAAGGGTGCAATTGGTCTTAGTGATTCAATCACTATCGGTCAGAATGCAGATTTCTGTCTTGATATCAGCGGAAAGATTGCGGCAGTTAAGGCTGCTTCAAATGTAAGTGACGGCTATGCATATATCACAAACGCATACAAAAACGAAAGCGGTGATAATGTGCTTATCAAGATAACCGACAAGAGCGGTGAAGCAATGACTCTTACGCTGTCTGATAAGGTGCGTGTGAACGGTTCAAGCGTGTCGGCTGATGATGCGTATAAATCACTTATAAACGACGGTAAGGCTGTAAAGCAGCTTATAACTTATAAAAGAAATTCAAGCGGGCTCGTATCCGAAGTGAATATAGCAAACGACAAGAGCGAAAGCGGCGTTGCAGATACAAATCACTTTACACTAAATAAAAAGCTCAATAATGAGGTTTACAATTCAGGTACAGGGAAAATCGGAAATATAAGAGTTACAGATTCAACCGTAGTTTTTGATATCAGCGATATAAACAATATAGTTGTGACCAACAAGAGCGTCTTTGATAACAACCAGACTTATACAGGACTTGTTTATGATATGAGCGAGAACTATAGCGCAGGGGTTATCGTTCTTACAGATACTGCATTCAAACCGGCTGCAGATGCAGAAATAGCTGTAGTTAAAAAGATATCTTCGGGAACAAACAGCGAAGATGAAACTGTAGATATCCTTACAGCACTTTG
>CAYMCT010000201.1:0-3286 GCA_964389075.1 uncultured Lachnospiraceae bacterium | reverse complement strand
CAGACACCACTGTGCTGTGAAGTTTGTGCTTATCCAGAACATTTCATCAAGCTCAGTGTTGTTGAAGTAGTTTATAACCTCTTTATCAAAGCCCTCGTTCTTGTCCTTGCCTGCCAATGAATGTATAAGCACCTGCCATACCTGATATGCAAGCTTTTCATTCTTTGTTTCGTTTGCGGCATATGCAACCATTCCTGATGCCATATACGGATACACAAAGCCGTTTCCTTTCTTCAGTCCGTTTGTTGCTCTTTCTTTTTCCTCTGCAGGAAGGTAATAGAACTCACCGAACTCAACAAGCATATCACGGAACACATCATCGCCAAGAATATTTGCAAGCTCCATCCATGTCTGAGGTCCGCCCATACAAATCATCAGATGCGAACCGCCTGCGGCACTTTCGCCGATGTAGCCGAGGTGACCTGTATTCGGATCATACTCAAAATCAGAACCCGAAATCATCCGTAGCGGTGCTTTTTTGAGGTCATCAATACCCGTCTGTATCTTGTCACGGTATTTTGTATTTTGATTTCTTTCCCATTCCGTATACCAGTTCGAGCAATAGGTTGACCAGTCAGGACCACTGCGGGCATGAGTAGGCAGTTTCATATCCTCTTTTTTATAGAACGCACCCAATGGGTCTGAATTAAGGCTTGAAAAGTCACCGTCACGCACATCGTCAAACACGTCACCTATTCTCGCATCACCGCCCATTATATAATATAATGCTCTGTGGTGACCTGCCATAGCTATTCGTGGCTCTTTGCATGAATCACCCCAATGTATTACGTTGTGACGGCTGCCTAAGCCCTTTTTGTTACCGATGTGGTAAACGTCAACGTCTGCTGTATGGCGGCTCATAGCCTCGGCAATATCAAATATATCACCTCTGCCGCTTCTCAAAAATGCATACCACAGCCATAAGGTCGGTACAAGCTCTGTATTCTGCCATGCGTATCCGCCCAGATCATACTTCCAGCAATGTCTGCCGTAATCGTATGTATGCATAACGTCACCGAAATCAAACAAGCCGTACCAATGACGCTGTTCAACCTCTTTTATATAGAAATCAACCGCCTTGTCAAGCTCATCTTCAAGCCACACTTTAAGCGGAGTTGATTTATCAGGCAATGAGAATACACCAAGTACGTTTGTATCCTTATATACCTGCGGTTCACATATAAGCACTGCCGGTCTTACAACGGTTTCTGCATCGTTCATAACAGCTTCATCTGACGGAGTTGTGTCGTAAATAAATACTGACAGCTCATTTGTAGCAGCAACACCGTACGGATCTGAACCCACCCAAGGGAATCCCTCATAATATGTCTGGTCGTGAGAAACAGTATCATAATGACGCATATCAAGCGGCTCAGCCTCAGTTGGATGAATCCATGCTGTTACTGTTGCTATATCGGTCGAAAGATTATCTGCATTTATCGCCGACGGTGCTTTTTCATAGAAATGTCGCATTGCAACTGCTACGCCGCCGCTTTCATCACCTGCATAGAGCATACCCTTTGCACGGTGACCGAAGTTTGCGTTTATGTATGCACATTCCTCGTGTGCTGTTCTCTTTTTAACAGTAAAGCTGTCAGGCGTTACCTGCATATATTTATAGCTGTCCCATATAGTGACATTATCAAGCATATCTGCACACGGCTGTCCGTTTCTTGCGTCTATTGCACCTGTGACATCAATATTCTCACCACGCATCTGTGCATCGTAAAATGCATTGCCGATTCTCGGTCGCCACAGGTTCAGTATCTGCAACGGCTCGTGCATAACACCGTAATCACCGGCTATTTTGACACGTCTGTTCATACAGGTACCGCTCATTTTGCGGTTTACGCACACACCGATTCCACCGATGAAATCCGTTGCAGAAATACCGTCATAAATGAATGTGTGCATAATATCTATTTTCGCAGAATCCTTATGTACGGTAAATCTAACCGTAAACCTTAAGAAGTCATCGTCAGCTTTATGTGTACCTTTTACACAGATAACCGTCTTAACCGCACCCGTATCCTCTATATAACATTCCGATACCTCTCCGTAATACGGAACATTCTTTTTAATGATTGTATCTCCCTCATTTGAAACGAGCGTTTTAACAGCCTTTAAACCTACAGAAATAGTATCTGTTTCCATTAAAACCTGTCCGTTCTTATGGAATACCGTTTCAAATAAACCGTTGCTTACCGTTATCGTATTATCATTATCCGTTACAGACATATTCTCTGACGTAGCACCGCCAAAGCTTACATCTACGTCAGAATCCGAAAGCTTAGCGGTTACAGATGTCCATTTTACAGACCCGTCCTCCCAATACGCAACAGGCTTTGCCTGCGATGTTATAACATTTCCGTCCTGTTTAACTACAAGCGAGCTATCAACTGAAACCTCTCCCTTTTTATGTGGTACGCCAAACGTAACATAACCTCCCTTTGTACGTCCGTCAAGCCATTTCATTTTAGTCATAATTTTGTCCTCTCTTTTTATTATGATTATATAAAGTCAAGGATATATAATTAATACATCTCTTGCAAAACACCGTTAATCAAGAGTAGCTGTTCCGCTACCGCTTACAGGAATTGTATCGCCTAAGAAAGTCGGCTCAGGTTTCACAATGCATTTAAAGAAATCCTTACACCTTGCCGCAACCTCGCGTATATCCCTGCCTTTCTGACCGTAATATTTTCTGTAATCAGAATTAACACCTATCGCATTCATGCCTAATCTATCCGAAATATACAAAGCTCTGTACAGGTGATATTTCTGAGTTACAATAATCATATCAGTAACACAGAAAATCTCTTTTGCTCTATACACACTCTCGTATGTAGAAAAACCTGCATGATCCATAAACACATCATCTTCCGGAACTCCACGTTCTATGGCATATTTTCTCATTATGTTTACTTCGTCATATTCCTTTCTGCCGTGGTCGCCGGTCATTATGATTTTCGGCGCCGCACCCGAATTATACAACTCGATAGCTCTGTCAAGCCGGTCCGAAAGCATCGGGCTTGGCGTTCCGTCAGAATATACGCCGCAGCCAAGAACCATAATGCAGTCATACTTTTTGCCTTGCAGTATATCTTCAGGCGGCACTATTAATTCCGATACCGCGGTTTTTACATAAAGATTAATTCCGACCACCGCAGCAGCGGTAATAACAGACACTATCAACCCAGCAAGCAATATATGTTTAATAATTTTATTTATCTTTACAGTCATATTTTCTTCCACCACCTCATCCATCAGCTATCACTGACACCTC
>CAYMCT010000200.1:0-3320 GCA_964389075.1 uncultured Lachnospiraceae bacterium | reverse complement strand
CGCCATGCAGATAATATAAATGCAGGCTTGTTCACATATCCGGTGCTTATGGCATCAGATATTCTTCTTTACCAGACAGACGTGGTGCCTGTCGGTAAGGATCAGCTTCAGCATATAGAAATATGCCGTGACGTTGCACAGCGATTCAACTCAATTTACGGCGACGTATTCAAAATCCCTGAAGGCTTGATGGTTAAGGCAGGTGCAAAGATTGCCAGCCTGCAGGAGCCGACAAAGAAGATGTCGAAATCAGACGAGAATCCGAAAGCGTATATCTCTATGATGGACGACTTCAATGTAATAACTAAGAAAATCAAGAGTGCTGTAACGGACAGTGAGGGCATTATAGAATACCGTCCTGAGGATGCAACAAAGGCAGGAATAAACAATCTGTTAAGCATTATGGCTGTTATGACCGATTCAACGCCTGAAAAGATTGCGGCAGATTTTGCCGGTCAGGGCTACGGTACTCTTAAAGGTGCAGTTGCTGATGCGGTTGTTGAATCAATCCGTCCTATACGTGAGGAATACGACAGACTTATAAAGGACAAAGCATACCTGCAGAGCATCTACACAAAGGGTGCAGAGTCCGCTCATAGAATAGCTGACAGAACACTCAAAAAGGTATACAAGAAGATTGGATTTATAATGGACTAAGGAGAAGTCATATGAATTACGCTAATATGATATTTACATTTGTAGTATCGTTTATCTTTACATTTGCAACAACACCGCTTGTACGTCGTTTTGCATACAGAATCGGAGCGGTAGATGTGCCTAAGGGCGGACGACGTGTTCATAAAAGACCTACGCCGAGAATAGGCGGTCTTGCAATGATATTCGGATTTTTAATCGCTGTTTTAAGCTTCAACGATGACTGGTCAAGAACAACAGTGGCAATCCTAATCGGCGCATTGATTTTAGGGATTTTAGGTGTTATTGACGACTGTAAGGAGCTTGATGCAAAGCTTAAGTTCGTAGTACAGATTGTAGCGGCACTTATAGTAGTATTCTACGGTGACATAAGAATATCGGTGTTCTCAAACCCTAACTTGTTTAGTGAACAGCCGTATATTATACTGCCGATGTGGCTTTCAACAACCATTACGGTGTTATGGATAGTGTTTATGACCAATGCCGTGAACTTCATAGACGGACTTGACGGTCTTGCCGCAGGAGTATCGGCGATAATGTCGATGTCGCTTGTATTCATTGCAGTTACACACCAGGGCGGTGAGGTAATAGCAATTATGGGCTTGGCGATAATGGGCGCTTGCTTCGGTTTTTTACCATTCAACTTCAACCCTGCCAAGATATTTATGGGAGATACAGGCTCCACGTTCTTAGGGTATATGCTTGCAGTGCTTTCGGTTCAGGGAATGTTCAAGAGTTATGCGGTTATCTCGTTTGCGGTTCCGCTGCTTATGCTCGGACTCCCACTTTTTGACGCATTGTTCGCAATGGCAAGACGTATCTTAACCGGTAAGAGTCCTATGGTTGCAGATCGTGGTCATCTTCATCACAGACTGTACGATATGGGCTTTTCGCAGAAACAGACCGTATTCATACTCTATGCTATAAGCGGAGTTTTGGGTATTACGGCAATTCTGCTTGCTGAGCAGAGATTTTCAAGAGCGATGCTGCTTCTGATTGGTGTGCTTATATTTATCCTTATAGCCGCAATGATGGGCAAGAACAGCTTTGTTCATAAGATAGATGCAAAGCCTACAGCAGAATTGGATGACACGGAGGTAACGAACGATGAAGAAAATTAAGGTAATGACAGTTTTCGGTACAAGACCTGAGGCGATTAAGATGTGTCCGCTTGTACTTGAGCTTGAGAAATACGAAAATATTGAATCGGTAGTGTGCGTAACAGCACAGCACAGAGAGATGCTCGATCAGGTTCTCAATATATTCGGTGTTAAGCCTGACTATGATCTGGACATTATGAAAACACGTCAGACACTATCGGGAATCACAACAAACGTACTGATGGGTATGGAGGACGTACTCAAAAAGGAACAGCCTGATATAGTTCTGGTACACGGTGATACCTCAACAAGCTTTGTTGCAGGTCTTGCTGCGTTCTATCAGCAGATAAAGGTAGGTCACGTTGAGGCAGGATTGAGAACATACGATATTTACAGCCCATTCCCTGAGGAAATGAACCGTCAGCTTACCGGCAGAATTGCGAATCTGCATTTCTCACCTACAAAGAGCAATTACGAGAACCTTGTAAGAGAGAATATAAGTGACGAGAAGATATATATAACAGGTAACACGGTTATCGACGCACTAAAAACAACAGTTAAGGATAACTATGAGTTCAATGATGAGTGCCTTAAATCGCTTGACTTTGAAAACAAGCGTGTGATTATAGTAACAGCTCACCGCCGTGAAAACTTAGGCGAGCCGCTTGAGAACATCTGTAATGCGATAAAGGAAATCATTACAGAATATCCTGATACAGAGGCGGTTTATCCTGTTCACCTTAACCCTGCTGTCCGTGAAACGGTATGGGGAATATTGGGTGAAACTGAGAGGGTTCATCTTATCGACCCTATCGACGTTGAAGAGCTTCATAACGCATTCTCACGCAGCTTTATGATAATGACCGACAGCGGCGGTATTCAGGAGGAAGCTCCGGCACTTGCGAAGCCGGTATTGGTTCTCAGAAAGGAAACTGAACGTCCTGAAGCGGTAGCTGCAGGTACAGTAAAGATTGCCGGCGTAGACAAGGATGTTATAAAGAAACTCGCAAAGGAGCTTTTGGACGACGAAACCGAGTATAAAAAGATGGCACATGCCGCAAACCCATATGGTGATGGTGAGGCATCACGCAGAATCTGCGAAGCGTTGCTTTATGAATTCGGATTAAGCGATCGAAAACCGGATAACTTTAGCTGAAACGACATCAGATAATTCAACTAACAAAAAGAGCTTTGAAAAAACATGGCAACCGTGATATAATCAATATATCACGGTTGCCGTTTTGTTTTGACACGGAGCATTATAAGAGCATCAGCAGATGTTCACAACAGTATAATCTGCCGCAGTAAATGTGCTTTACGGCGAACCCTTGACATACTGGAATATTTGTGTTATATTGTAACTACAGCAGGAATATAAAGCTATGGAGGATAAATATTATGAACTGTTCACCAATCAAACTGACACCTGTAATTAAAGATTATTTATGGGGCGGAAGAAGACTTATTACCGATTTCAATAAAAAAACTGACCTTGAAAAAGCTGCTGAAAGCTGGGAGCTTTCCACTCACCCGGACGGAGAAAGTGTAATATCCGATGGGGAATTC